>NZ_BAAHAP010000083.1:0-22097 GCF_054777495.1 Echinicola sediminis
GTCTTTGTACGCATCTCCGATAGGGATGAATATATTTTTTTTGATCAGCTTTACTTTGTTACGACTGATATTTTCAATCTGTTGGATCGAGACAATGAACGATTTGTGGACACGGATAAAGCCTTTAGAGAAAAGGCTCATTTCATAGTGCTTGATGGAATTAAGGGTCAGGACAGGCTTGTCTTCCTGGATCAAATGGATCTTTACGTAGTCCTTGAAACCCTCAAAATAGGAAATGTCATTGAGATTGATCTTGACGGTGCTGTGCTCCACCTTGGCAAAGATGAAACCGCTGTCTTCTTTTGGGCCCTTGTTTTCATTGGCCGGGAATGAGCTTGGCTCCATGGAGGTTCCTATTCCTTTGAACAACTTGCTTACGGCCTGGAAAAAGCGGTCAAAACTAATGGGCTTCAGCAGGTAATCTACCGCATTGATCTCAAATCCCTTGACGGCATATTCACTGTAGGCAGTGGTGAAGATGACCTTTGGTTTGACTGGCAGGCCTTCGTAGAATTTGATGCCGTTAATGTCGGGCATGTTGATGTCCAGAAATATCAGGTCGATGTTTTGTCTAAGGATGCAGTCCATGGCCTTGATGGCCGAATCAAATTTTCCCGAGAGCTCCAGCATGGGGATTTTGGCGATATAATCTTCCAGGATATCCAAGGCCAAGGTTTCGTCATCGATGATGATGCAGTTGAGTTTCATTTTTTTATGGTAAGGAAGCTTTTAAAGGTACTGTTTTCATAGACTTGCTTGAAGCTGTGCATTCCCGGGTAAAGCAGCTGCATGCGCTTTCGAAGGTTGTCTATACCGACCCCCTCTGGGTTTTTATTGGTAAAGACTTCTGCTTTTTCCCTGCCCACACTGTTGATCACTGATAGCATGATTTCCTTGTCATTCTCCTTGAGCGCGATCATTATGAAGGAAGGTGACAAATAGCTTATCCCATGCTTGAAGGCATTTTCGATCAAGGTGATAAACAAGAGGGGGTCTATGGGATAATCATCATTTTCTAACACAAAGGAATAATTGATTTTGGGTGCATTGTCGGGGCTGTACTTCAATTTTTCCAAATTGATATAATTTTTAATGAAGGCTACTTCCTGCCCCAAAGTGACGCTGCTTTTTCCCGATTCATAAAGCACATACCGTAGCATGTCAGATAGTAAAAGGATGGCAGGAGTAGTGTCCTCGGATTTTTTTCTTGCAAGAGAATAAATATTATTCAAAGCATTGAACAAAAAATGCGGATTCAGCTGATTTTTAAGAAAGTTTAACTCCTTGATGATCTTTTGTTTCTCTAGCTCCTCGTACTTTTTCCTGTCGCTCTCAAACTGTAGGATCAGTTCTATACTGGTGCCCAATCCCATGATCATGAAAAACCGTAAAAGAGAAGGCATCAAAAAGCGAATCGCTTTGGAGGGATACTGTTCCGTAGCCCCTCTTATGGCCCTACCGATCATTTCAGGGGGGGCTTCTCTAAAAAAATGGTGGAGTAAGGTGAAAGCAGCCATGAAAAGCAAGAGAAAAAGGGTATAATGAAAGTATTTCCTTTTGAGAATAAAGTGGGGGATAAGCCAGATGACATTGATCAGGTAAAAAAGGATAATGCTGATATTGGTAATACTGAAGTAGAAGAGGGACATCCTCCGGGCGTTGGTCTCATTAAAAAATGACAAAGCTGGGGATAGGATTATCCCCAGCACTAAAAGGTGAATGATGGTCTTCAGGACACTTTTTTGCTTTATTTTAAGCATATTTTTCGTTAGTCTTCTTCGTCGTAATCTACAAAGGGCTGCAGCTCCCAGATATCATCAAAGCGCAAGCTGGAACTTTTGCCCAACAAGACAAAGGCCCGTTCGTTGTTCACTGAAAAGGCAGAAGCTCCCGTTCTGAAGGTACCCTCAAAATCCGTTTTCTCCTGCCAGGTATCAGAGGAAGGATGGTACTCCCAGGTAGAGCCTGTGATGGATCCTTGGCTGCCCACACTGATATAACCGTGTCCGTCTATGCTGAATGCACAGGCATTGGTACGGTAAATGGTGTAGTCATCATCATAGTCCAGGTCTTCTTTTTGCGTCCATTCCAAGGTATTGCCATTCAGCGCCCAAAGATCAAACTCATAGGAGCCATTGTTGATGCCCGTACAAACATAGGCAACATCATCGATTACAAAGGCAGCGGCTCCCTGCCTTTTGGCTCCGCCCATACTGATGATCTGTTGCCATGAATCGGTCTGAGGGTCATATTGCCAGAAATCCTTCTGCTCACTCCCGTCATAGCCCGTCCCAATATAGCCTTTTCCCACCAAAGAAAAACCCACAGCATCATACCTGGCGGTGCCACCAAATGATGCCACTTCCTTCCACGAATCGGTCTGAGGATCATATTGCCAGAAATCTTTCAGTTTGTCTGTGCCATCATAGCCCGTGCCGACGTAGCCCATGCCATTGATTTCAAAAGCCACGGCATTGCTTCTGGAGTTCCCAGGAAAATCCGCTTTTCTTTCCCAATAATCCCCCTCGGGATTGTACGCCCAAAAATCACTTAAATATTCATCTCCAGTATAGCCCCCCATGATATAGGCGCGGTCTCCGATGGAAAAGGAGGCGGCGTTGGAGCGGTTGTCACCATCAAAATAGGATCTTCTGACCCAGTTTCCTTCTGAGGTTTCTTCTTCATCGCTTACACAGGAAGAGATGGAGATAATGGCCAACAAAGGAAGAAAAAGGTTAAATAAATTCACTTTACGCATGGTTTGTTCAATTTAATGGAAGAAATGTTATGTCTATTTTTATCTTTTGTTCAGCAGAAATATCCGAAAGGATCAGTCCGCTGGTTTGTAAGTCGGTGGAAGCAGGGGTGCTGATCCATAAAGCGTCCTGGTTATTGATGCCCTGGGAGAGTTTATAGTCAAGAAATTCCTTGACAGGGATCTCATAGTAAGTTTTTTCCTGAAACTGCTCGTCCCAGGAGGTCAATGAAAAGCTGCCCAGGCTTTGCAAAAAGTGGTTCTTTTTGTCCACAATCCAAAGGTTTACACTGGTAAGGGGCGGATTAAAATACTGGTCATAGGTGTTGGGCTTGAGGGGCAACAGGAGGCTGGCTGATGTGATGTAGTATTCCTCGGCAATTTCCTTCAATTCATGTATATCGGGCAGCTCTATTCTTGCCGAGCCACCCAGCAGCTGGTCGACCATCACTGCACCGGCACTGTTTGCAATGGGGATTTTTTCATAAGGTTCCGGAGATTGAAAAAACTGGGAGTTTCTATCCCTATCCAAATGGGTGAACATCTCAGAGCCATTTTCAACCGAAATTTTTAGAAGTCCATTGCCTTTGTCCAGGTCACTGGGGATTCGGTAATAGAAACCAATGTAGGAGGAAGTACTGAAACTCATCAGTGCACTGTTGTCATCAGTGGCCAGCACCAGTCCTTTAAAAACTTCCTCCAGGTTTTCAGTAGACTCAAAAATCCCATCATTTCCCTTCCCTTGTTCAAACAGTTGTTTCGCAAACTCTGCCGGAAGTGTTATGGTCAATGAGTCTTTGTGGGGGACTATTCTTGAAGGAACGGTCGTCAGTGGGCTTTGCCCATGCTTAAAGGTTTGATAGCTGTATATTTTATCCTCTTCATCCGCTTCCAAGGCTTCTTCCAGTTCATATACGCGGATATCAAAACCAGGAAGCGTGTCATAATGGTACTTTTCATAAAATAGAACCAGCACGGTGGAGTCCAGTTGGGCCTCCTTGTCCACTTCGGTGCTGCCGCTTATACCAAATTGTAGGTACGGCTCTGCATGAATCTTTCCCCTGAAATTGTCCTCATGATGGCCCAAAATAAAGGTGCTGACTTGGTTGGTGGCCAGAGAGTCGTTAAAATAAGTGTAAAGATCCATCTCTGTGTATTCAAACAGCTGCAGTTCCAGCTCATTTCCATCCACCACATTATGGGATGATGTAAGGTGCTCGTTTTGGAAGCATCCTGTCAGCAAGAGCAGTAGGGATACGATATAAAGGTGTTCTTTTTGCATAAGTAAATGCCCGATGGTCTCCTGGTTTAGTTTTTTGTTGTGTGCAAATCAAGTCAAAACGGAACAGCGGAGAGATTAAAATAGATTTAAGCCGTGTTTTTCCCGATGAACACCTGTTACAGCTCCTCGAAGACCTTGACAGTCCTATTTGGCGCTAAGGCAAGTTGGTCTCTTTAAATTGGGGCTTGTCGTGAACTTTTGGACTTTGGTCTATAATTTTCTCCGTAATGGAAATGGCCGGCTACTTTTCGGAAAAAATGTGAAAGATGAGTGTGATCAAAGGCATATTTTGTTGTAGTGTTTGTTTTCTTCTTTTTTGTGGTGAGCTGTTTGCCCAGCGCGGCGACGGCTCACTTTATTCTTCTTATGGGCTGGGCTTATTGGAGCAGGACAATTATGGTCAGGCGGCAAGGCTTTCGGGAAGTGGGGTGGCAGCGAGATCCCCTTATTTTTTGAATCCTATCAACCCTGCCAATGCGACCAGTATCAGTGCGTATACCTTTATGGTAGATGCAGAAGTAGATTATAAGTTGATGAACATCCAGACTTCCTCCGAAGAGATTAACATCAATAGCACCAACCTTAGTTTGGTGTCCCTATGGTTCAGGACGTCAAGAAAGTCGGCCCTGAGCCTTGGGATCATGCCCATGAGCAGTGTGGATTACAGTTTTATGGAGAAAACATATTTTGCCGGTTCAAGCAGCCCATTTGATAAGTCCATCTCGGCTTATGGGAATATCAATAAAGTCTTTGCAAACTTTGCCTATGATGTCTTGCCCGGTTTGTCTTTGGGGCTAAGGCCTTACTACGCTTTTGGCCAGATCAATCACGAGACCTTTTACGATACGGAGGAGGTTACCGAGGGAATGGTCAGTAGTTTTTTGATGAATGACCGCGACAATTATAACGGCTATGGGGCAGATTTGGGGTTACAGCTGAGGCTGTATAAGAGGAATGAAAAGCAGCTGAATTTTGGACTGAGCTATCAGCTTCCAGCAACGCTTAAAAAACAGACCAGTTCTTTTGCCTATCTCGGGGTGAGGGATTCACTACTGTACGAAACCTCCCAAAATGAAGGGATAAAGCATCCCGGTTCTTCCATTAAGGGAGGCTTGGCTTATCAAGACAGTAAATGGTTATTGGCCGCGGACTATGCTTATAAGATGTTTTCTTCAGATTGGCAGGATTATACCAATAGTCACAGGCTGAGTATAGGGGCAGAATACCTTCCTGATTTTTACAGTTTTAAGTTTTTGGAAAAAATGAACTTCTCGGCAGGCCTGTTTTATGATACCGGTTATATCAAGTCCAAAGGAACTCCGGTAGCTGCAAAAGGGGGGAGCTTGGGGCTTGGGGTACCTCTACATGGCTTTACCAGGCTGCACCTATCTTATCATTACGAGCAAAAAGGCAGCACGGACCAACTGTCCAAAGAAGTGACACATGGAATCAGCTTGAATTTTAACCTGGCCGATATCTGGTTCCAGAAAAATGTATATAAATAAGATGATGATTTTTTGAGGAATGCCGTGGAAAGTAGTAGGCACTTGAGAGAAGGTGTCAAAAAAATAAGCCTTCAGTTATTTTAATAAGCCTGAAACCAATGACTGCTAGATAAGGGGCAAAGGAGGTATTCCAACATCCTTTGCCCCTTTTGAGAGATAATTTTTTTCTGCGATCAGTTTCTTCGTCCTTTAGAAAAGTAGCCTGCTCCCAAATAAGGAAAAATTGATAGGGCAGGAACTTTCAAAGAGCTTAAGCCTTGACCTTCCTTTGGCGGATCACTTCGTAAATCAGTACCCCACTGGCCACCGAAACGTTAAGGCTTTCGATGTTTCCTGCCATAGGGATTCGGACAAATTCATCGCTGAGCTGCATGAGGTCATCGGATATGCCGTCCTCTTCCGAGCCCATGATGATGGCTGTAGGTACGGTGAAATCCGCTTCATACATGTCGCGTTCCGTTTTTTCGGTACAGCTGATGATGTTTAGGCCCATTTTTTTAAGGTCTTTGACCATAAAGTGGAGGTTTCGGGCCCTACAGACAGGGAGGAAGTTCAGGGCTCCCGCGGAGGTTTTTACCGCATCGGAGTTGATCTGCGCGGCGCCTTTTTCAGGAATGACGATGGCATGGACGCCCGCACACTCGGCCGTCCTGGCGATGGCCCCAAAGTTTCTCACATCGGTAATCCTGTCCAATACCAATATCAAGGGATCCACTCCCTTGGAAAAGCATTCCTCGATCACATTGTCCAAAGAAGCGTATTGAATGGCGGACATATGGGCCACCACACCCTGGTGGTTTTTCCGGGTGATCCTGTTGAGTTTCGCTTCCGGTACACGTACCACGGGAACCCGCTCCTTTTTGGCGATGCTCAGCATTTCCTTGATCAGGTCGTTGTTCAGCTCCTTATTGACCAGGATCTTGTCAATGTCTTTTTGCGCATGGAGCGCTTCCATGACCGCTCTGGTTCCGAAAATAAAGTCTTTATCGTGTGCTCCCTTGTCTATCAGAAAGCCATCTTTCCGCTTCTCCATAATGTGATACTTTGGAACCATTCCGGCTGATACGACCTGGAGCGGTTCAACATGTAGTAATTTGGTGTGAAAATGTTTTTGATGTGGGCAAAGGTAAAGCTAATTTTTGATTTAGAGCCTACTTTGTCGTAAATCCAGATTTCCTTGTCGGCATCAAAGAAGACGCCGGTCGGTGGCCCCATGATGGTATAGATCATGCCCCGGTCAGTTTTCCAGCCCTCTTTAAAGTCGGTAAAAAGGATATTGGCAAATTCGATCTGCCTGAAATATTCACGAATGATGGATTGGGCTTTTTGCGTGTCATGGGTGAGGTCCAGCCAGTACTTGTCCAAGGCTTTTTTCTTGTCAGACGCTTCTTTTAGGGCTTCGTGTTCGCTTCTGGTGGAAATATAAACCAGCATGTCCACCATCTCCCCATAACTGGAAACCCTTGGAAAGGCTTCTGGGGTGGTTTTGATCATAAAACCGGTCTGCTGACTGGTGTCCGATTGGATAAAATAGTAACCGTCGTCTTCAAAAGGTTTGGGGACATTGATCAGGAAGTCACCGTTGTCCACCACGCGGATGTCTTTGGGCACAGGCGCAGGCCGTGTTTCCATAGGGGGCAAGGGGATTTCAAACTGTCTTGGGTAATAATAGCTATACAGGCTCAGTCCCTTTTCACTTTTGAAAAGCAGCGCTTCCCCTCGGTTGATAAAGGTTTGGTCAAAAGGAACGCCGTTATCATAATAGGCGCCAAACTCCGGAATGTCCGCCACAAAGGGACTGATCAAATCGGTATGATAGACATATTGGTCGCCCTGACGGGAGTCTTGGCAGATAAGCACCGCATAGGCTTCATCCTGGCTGCTGGGAATGGTTACCGTCTCTTCAAAATAAAAGTGCCTTTCGGTATCCCGTTTTAACATGGGCTCGGTGAGCGGGACAATGTTCTTATCATTGATTTCTTCATTGAAATCCTTAACGATCGCATAAGAAAAAATATAGTCCTGAAAACTCGGGTTTTCTTCTATTTTTTCAATGGGCATTTGAAGCTTGAATTCCCGGTCACCGGATTTTATGGGGATGATTTTCGGCGCGATTCTGGAATAGCGCGAATAGCGGAGGTTTTGGTTGATGTTTTTAAGATTGCTCTGCGCCATGACACTCCATCCTAGCAGCAGCAGGACAAGCGTGGCAAATAGCGGTTTTAAATTTACGGTCTTTATCTTTGTCATCATTCGGTTTTAAAAATTAACCTTATTTTTGTTGAAAATAATAAAATTTTAAATGGCTACCTATACAACGGAAATTGCTTCTGATAAGTTGGTCAGTGACAACCCAATTCATCAACGTTTATTGAAGGCCTACATTGCAGCCAAGCCTTTGGTTTCTGGGGATTTGCTCGAGATAGGCTGCGGTGAAGGCCGAGGGGTGGAAGTACTGCGGGAAAATGTAAGCTCCTACCATGGACTGGATAAAATCGGGGAGGTAATAGAAAACCTGCAGCGGAAGTTTCCGGAAGAAACTTTTGAGCAAGCCGTGATTCCGCCGCTCAGTACCGTCCCGTCAGAACAGTATGATACGGTGGTGAGTTTTCAGGTAATCGAACATATCGCCGAAGACAAACTCTTTTTGGAGGAAATCTACCGGGTGCTCAAACCAGGAGGGAAGGCCATTATTTCCACTCCCAATATTCGTCATACCCTTAGTAGGAACCCTTGGCATGTCCGGGAGTATACCGGAAACGAACTGGTTCAGCTGTGTGCGAAAATTTTTGATCATGTGGAGGCCAAAGGAATTGGAGGCAACGATAAGGTATGGGCTTACCATGAAGCCAACAGGGAGTCGGTCAACAGGATCATGCGCTTTGATGTGTTTAATCTGCAGCATAAACTTCCTGCCGCTGTGCTCAGGCTGCCCTATGAAATCCTCAATAGAATGAACAGAAATAAACTCCACAAACAGGGAGGAAAATCAGTGACGGATATTTCACATGAAGACTACTTGGTGGTAGATCATCCGGACAAGGGGCTGGACCTGTTTTACATTTTGGAGAAAAAAGGTTGATCTAATTATGGGTAGTGAAATATAAAATCGACAGCATAGCCCCTTCCGAATTCCTGCAGGTAGTGGAAGTTTGGGAAGCTTCCGTCCGGGCAACTCACCGTTTTCTAAAGCCGGGCGATATTGACCATTACAAGCCATTGATCCTAAACCAATATTTGCTTTTAGTGAAGCTGGCCTGTGTGAGGGAAGATGGCGGACGGATTTTGGGCTTTATCGGTGTGGCAGAGAAAAAGGTGGAAATGTTATTTGTGCATCCCAAAGCATTCGGCAGGGGCATTGGCAAGGCCCTGATGGATTATGCGGTGAAAGAGCTTGGGGCTTGTTTAGTGGATGTAAACGAGGATAATCATGAAGCCGTAGGCTTTTATAAGCATCTAGGCTTTGAAGTCATCAACCGCTCCTGGCAGGATCAGCAGGGGAATCCATACCCCATCCTGCACATGTCCCTTTTAAAGTAATTAAAGGGACTTTTGGGGCCACAGAGAGGTTGATTAGCTTTTGAGGAGGTATTCCCTTACCAAAATACAGGCTCCAAGTACTCCTGCTTTTTCCCCTTCCTTGCTCAGCACGATTTTGGTGTCGTTTCTGACCAAACTCAAGGCATATTTGTTGACCGACATTTTGATGGGCAGAAAGAGATAATCCCCCGTTCGGGCCAAGCTGCCGCCGATGATGACCAGTTCGGGATTGTATAAATGCAATAAAGCAGAAATGCCTTTACCTAGTTTTTTGCCCACTTCATCGATCAACTCAATGGCCAAAGTGTCTTCCTTCAGTGCGGCCTCTATGATATCGTCAAGAAATAAATCGTCCTCGGAGGTAATGGGCTTTTTGATGTTGGTTTTAGAGCCTGATTGAAGTTTTTGGTAGAACTTTCTTATCAAGGCTTTGCCGGAGGCTTCTGTCTCCAGGCAGCCTTTTTTGCCACAATGACAGATGATTTCATTGTCGAAAATAGGGATGTGGCCAAGCTCTCCTGAAAAACCCGATTTTCCATAGATCAAAGCACCATTGATCATGATGCTCATACCTATGCCATAACCGACATTGATAAAGAGCACATTTTGCTGGTCTTTGACCAAGCCACTTTTAAACTCCCCGTAGCCCATGGCCCGGGAATCGTTTTCCAAAAAGGTGGGAAGTCCTATTTTCTCTTTGAACAGCGCGCTCAATGGATTTTCGCTAAAATTAAAATAACTGTAGCTATAGCCTGACTGATGATTGATACGACCTGAAAGGTTCACTCCCAGTCCCAGGATCTTTTCAAAAGGGACTTTTTGTGACTTAATGGTTTTGGCGATCAGTTGGCAAAGTTCCTCCAATGCTTCGGGAGTGTTTTTGAGCGCATAGGGGATATTGGGAATAAACTGGACCAGCCGGTTGCTGAAGTCGGTGATGCCAAAATGGATGTATTCCTTTTTTACCTCAACCCCGACAAAAAAAGCGGAGTCTGATTTTAATCCATAAATATTGGGTCTCCTTCCTACTTGAGAATCGATTTTTCCAAAATCCTGTACCAGTTCCGCTTCTACCAAGTCGTGGATGAGCTGGCTCATTTTAGGTACGCTTAGGGCCAAGGCCTTGCTCAAGTCAGGAATGGTGGCCTGACCGTTTTTGGAAAAATAGTGGAGAATCCTCTTTTTCAGTTGAAGGTTTTTGAAGGCTACACCGCTGAGCTCTGCCTCCTTTATGGTATTGAAAAATGTATTTGCAAATTCCTTCCGCATAGGGTCAATTGTCTTCATCTGCCCAAATGCTGCTTTCAGGGCTTTTTTTAATGATAATAAGAAGTAAACAGCTTAATAATGCTTATAAATAATAAAATTAAGGAATGAATTAATAAATATAATTATTAATTCTAAAGATATGTCCAGGGCTGCCCGATTCCATGAAAACGGTATCTTAGCCATAAGTTGTTCGTTGGAACGAAGCTTAGTTAGTATTAAATAATTTAAATTAATTGATAATTAATAAATTTTTTTATTAATTGAAATATTGATGCGAATTTTACATTATCCGGTTATTAGGTAATTCCGGTATAAATTGAACTAAAAGAAATTTTATGAAACCCTCTCCCAGACGATCGTTTTTGAAAAAGGCAGCCTTGGCCGGAGCTTCGGCCATGTCCCTGTCTTCAGCTGGCCTAGCCCAATCCAACCGTACATCCTTTGAAGTCGCTGAAGACCCCGCAAGTAAATTGCTCCTTCCCAAAGCGGGAGGTTTGAAAATTACAGGAACCTTTTTGGACGAGATTTCCCATGACATCCCTCATCAGAATTGGGGGGAGAAAGAATGGGATGCCGATTTTCAATACATGAAGGCGATAGGGATAGATACGGTCATTATGATCCGTTCGGGTTACCGTAAGTTCATTACCTATCCTTCTAAATATTTACTGGGCAAGGGCTGTTATATGCCTTCCGTGGATTTACTGGACATGTATTTAAGGTTAGCGGATAAGCACGGTATGAAGTTTTATTTTGGGCTATACGATTCTGGTAAATATTGGGATACCGGAGACCTGAGTGCTGAAATCGAAGATAATAAATACGTCATCGATGAGGTATGGGAAAATTACGGAAGCCGCTATAAAAGCTTTCAGGGGTGGTATTTGAGCGGTGAAATTAGCCGAAAGACCAAAGGGGCCATCAATTCCTTTTATGAAATGGGCAAGCAATGTAAAGCGGTTAGTGGAGGACTGCCCACCTTTATTTCCCCTTGGATAGATGGAAAGAAAGCAGTGGCGGCGGCTTCATCGGATGTCAGCAAAGCCACCGCGGTTTCGGTGAAGGAACATGAGGAGGAGTGGAACGAGATCTTTTCCGGTATCCATGACGTGGTGGATGCCTGTGCTTTTCAGGATGGGCATATTGATTACGATGAGCTGGATGCTTTTTTTACGGTCAATAAACAATTGGCCGATAAATATGGGATGGATTGCTGGACCAATGCAGAGTCATTTGATCGGGACATGCCCATTAAGTTTCTGCCTATCAAGTTTGATAAGCTACGGATGAAACTGGAAGCAGCGAAAAGGGCGGGGTACGATAAGGCCATTACCTTTGAGTTTTCACATTTCATGAGCCCTCAATCGGCTTATTTGCAGGCAGGTCATCTTTATAACCGCTACAGAGAATATTTTGGCATTTAATGCAATGAAAGAGAAGGGGAAATTGGGTTACGTGATTTTCTTGGCGGTGGTATCGGCTATCGGCGGGATTCTTTTCGGCTATGATACTGCGGTGATTTCCGGGACGATCAGTCAGGTCAGCAAACAGTTTGGCCTGAATGCACTGCAACAAGGATGGTATGTAGGCTGTGCGCTGATAGGTTCTATCGGCGGCGTGGCTGTGGCAGGAGTATTGAGTGACGCTTATGGTCGGAAAAAAGTGATGCTGTTTTCTGCGGTTTTGTTTTCTGTTTCTGCCTTGGGATGTGCGCTTAGCCATAGTTTTGCGCAATTAATTTGGTTCAGGATCATAGGAGGGGTCGGCATAGGGATGATATCGATCATTTCACCTATGTATATTTCAGAAATTGCCATTGCCCGCTATCGAGGGAGTTTGGTTTCCATGTATCAACTGGCGATTACCTTGGGATTTCTAATTGCCTATTGGGCCAATTTTCAGCTGCTTGGCTGGTCAGACTCGGTTACCGCGGAGGGCTTATGGGGAAAAGTCCTGAGGGATGAAAGCTGGAGAGGCATGTTGGGGATGGAATTTTTCCCTGCTTTATTGTTTTTGGTCATATTAAACTTTATTCCGGAAAGCCCCCGATGGCTGCTTGTCAAACAACAGTACGGTCGGGCAGAGGATATTTTTGCGAAGATTTATGCTTCGGTGGATCAGGCCAAATCAAAAGTGAAAGAAGTACTGCAATCAGTAAGCAAGCACGAGGGCAAACCTTGGCATTTGCTAAAGGACATCCAGGTGTTACGGCCGGTAATTATTGGCGTGGCCATTGCGATTTTAGGGCAATTTATGGGGGTAAACGCCGTGCTCTATTATGGTCCCAGTATCTTTGAGCAAAGCGGACTTTCTGGAGGAGATGCCTTATACTATCAGGTGATGGTCGGTGGAGTCAATGCCTTGACCACGGTTTTGGCGTTGATCATTATCGATAAAGTAGGACGCAAAAAGCTGGTTTATTTCGGGGTGTCGGGGATGATAGCGACCTTGCTCCTTATTAGTTTGTATTATTATAGGGGAGAGGCTTTGGGACTGTCAAGTGTTTTGCTGCTGGTCCTATTTTTAGCCTATATTTTTTGTACAGCCATTTCCATATCTGCTGTCATCTTTGTGCTCTTGTCAGAAATGTACCCCAATCAAATAAGGGGCTTGGCCATGTCCATTGCAGGCTTCTCTTTATGGATCGGTACCTATCTGGTCGGTCAGCTGACGCCTTGGTTTTTGGAGAATTTGGGCCCTTCCGGCACCTTCCTGCTGTTTGCCGGAATGTGTTTGCCTTATCTCTACATCATCATTCGGATGGTCCCCGAAACCGCGGGGAAATCACTGGAGGAAATAGAGGCTTACTGGATGAAGGCCTGATCGGCGAAAGCCCAGAGCGTGGATAATAGGATGAATGAAAAGAAGGCAAATGCTGCCAAATGGGCCATAAACTACCCTGAACATGAAAAAATATTCCAAAATTTACCAAAGTGAACTGTTGGAGAATGTGATGCCGTTTTGGGTGAATCACAGTATAGACAAAGAAGCCGGCGGGTATTTCACCTGTCTGGACCAATACGGGAAGATCTATGATACAGACAAGTTTACCTGGCTGCAAGCCAGGGAAGTGTGGATGTTTTCAGTGCTTTGTGACCAGTTGGGCAGCCGTGAAGAATGGCTTCAGACGGCCCTGCACGGAGCGGAATTTCTTCTGCGCCATGGTAGGGACCAGGAGGGGGATTTTTATTTTTCCTTAGATCGGTTTGGAAATCCCCTCATACAGCCTTACAATATTTTTTCGGATTGTTTTGCAGCCATGGCCTTTGGTAAACTCTACAAAATTCATCCAAAGGAAGAACTTGCCGTGGTGGCGAAAGCAACGTTCAACAATATCCTTAAAAGGAAGGAACATCCAAAAGGGAAATACACCAAAAATTACCCCGGGACCAGAAACCTGAAAGGTTTTGCCCTTCCCATGATCCTGAGCAACCTTACCCTTGAGCTGGAACATTTGCTGGAAAAGAAGGACGTAGAGGCCTTAGTCAGGCCTATCGTCACAGAAGTGATGGAGGTCTTTTACCACGATGATACAGGGTTGATTTTAGAAAACGTTGCTTCGGATGGAAGTTTTTCCGACAGCTTTGAGGGCAGGTTGACCTGTCCCGGGCATGTGCTGGAAGCCATGTGGTTTATGCTGGATTTATCGGAAAGATTAGACGATAAAGAGCTCGCGGATAAGGCCATCAAGATGGGACTGAAAACCCTCGAATATGGCTGGGATCAGGAGTATGGAGGGATTTATTACTTTTTGGATGTCAAAGGAGCTCCTCCGGAAAAACTGGAATGGAACCAAAAACTTTGGTGGGTCCATTTGGAAACACTGGTTTTTTTGGCCAAGGCTTACCAAAAGCGGCAAGATCCCTTGTGTGCACAATGGTTTGAAAAGGTGCACGATTACACCTGGGGGCATTTTAAAGATCAGCACTATGCAGAGTGGTTTGGTTATCTAGATAGGGCCGGTAAGGTGAACCTGCCTTTGAAAGGAGGTAAATGGAAAGGCTGTTTCCATGTGCCCAGGGCTTTGTTTCAATGCTGGCAAACCATAGAGAAAATATAAAGTAAATCATATGAACGGTAAAAGCATGAGTTTCTATTGGCTGAAAATTATATGGGGGCTGTCCTTGGTTATGGGCAGTCATTTGGTGTATGGTCAGGTGGAGGATGAATCCGTAGATATTTTGGTAATTGGTGGAGGGGCAAGCGGCACGATGGCAGGTGTTCAGGCTGCCCGGATGGGAAAGGAGGTGCTGATTGTGGAGGAAACGCCATGGCTGGGCGGGATGCTGACAGCCGCCGGGGTAAGTGCTATTGATGGAAACTACCGCTTGCCTTCTGGACTGTGGGAAGAATTTCGTCAGGATTTGGTCCACTATTACGGAGGAGCGGAAAACCTAAAAACCGGTTGGGTGAGCAATGTCCTTTTTGAGCCGCAGGTGGGGGAACAGCTTTTGCGGAAAATGGTAGCTGCTGAAAAACACCTAAGAGTGTGGGACAATACCCCATGGAAGGCTCTTGAGAGAAAGCAAGGCCATTGGCAGGTAAAGGTAGTCAAAGAGGGGCGGGAGCAGCTTATTTTGGCAAAAGTGGTCATTGATGCCACAGAGTTGGGGGATGTAGCGGCTTCTGTAGGAATACCTTATGATATGGGGATGGATGCGAAAGAGGTGACAGGGGAGGAAATAGCGTCTGAAAAAGCCAATCAGATCATTCAGGACCTGACCTATGTGGCGATTTTAAAAGATTTTGGCCCGGGAGCGGATAAGACCATCCCCCGACCAAAAGGTTATGATCCCGAACAATTTGCCAACACATGCGCCAGGGACGGGAAAGAGAATCCTGAAAAGCGGCTTTGGGATTGTGATCGCATGATGACGTATGGAAAACTTCCCAATGATTATTATATGATCAACTGGCCCATCAACGGTAATGATTATTACCTCAACCTCTTGGAAAAAGATAGGGAGGAAAGGGATAAGTTGTTACTTAAAGCCAAGGAGCATACCTTAAAATATGTTTATTACTTACAACATGAACTGGGCTACAAGAATTTGGGGATTGCTGACGATGTTTATCCCACTCTGGATGGTCTGCCCTTCATTCCTTATCACCGAGAATCCAGAAGAATAAAGGGAGCCGTTCGGTTTACGGTAAATGATTTGGCCGAGCCGTTCCGTCAAAAGAAGGCTTTATATCGAACAGGGATTGCCGTGGGTGATTATCCCATAGACCATCATCATGAAGCCTATCCCGACGAAGAGCAACTGCCTGACCTGCATTTTTACCCAGTGCCTTCCTATTCTCTTCCCTTGGGGACGCTGATTCCAAGAGAAGTAGCGGATTTTATTGTCGCAGAAAAATCCATCTCAGTGACCAATATTGTTAATGGTACCACACGTTTACAGCCGGTGTGCCTGCTTATAGGGCAAGCTGCCGGGGCATTGGCAACCCTGTCCGTTGAAGAGGGTATATCTCCCGGACAGGTGCCCGTACGGGCCGTTCAGTCCCAGCTATTAGAAAGTGGGGCGATGCTGATGCCGTATTCTGATGTAAGCAAAACGGCCAAGGCCTATTTAGCGGTTCAAAAGGTGGGGGCAACGGGCATTTTGAGGGGAGAAGGAAAAAATGTGGGCTGGGAAAACCATACCTTTTTCTATCCGGACAGTTTATTAAGGGCCGATGATTTGATGCTTGGGCTGGAAGCTTGGCTGGAAAGGGACAAATTGGAATTTGAAGGCGAGTATGTGACCAAGAAGGAGGCTGTTCACATTTTGGAATTGCTTTACCATGAATACCTCAGCACTAAAAAGCCTTTTAAGCAGGCATTGCAGGTAGTCATCCACCGTGAAGGATTGAGCTTTGCTCCCTCTGAGGAAGGGATCAGCCGTGCGGATTTTGCCAGCTTATTGGATGCTTTGATCGATCCCTTTTTTATAAGAGGGGTAGATCATTTCGGGGATTTTACTGATTAAATAAAAAAAGCGGCCTAGGCCGCTTTTTTTATCTTCGTCTGATCACTGCTCCTCCTGAAGAGGCGGATGGTCCCAGTATTTTATCGAGGTTGTCCTGAACTTGTGATGCCAGCTCTTCATAGCCCCTTTCCTTCAGCAAAGGAACAAAGAAGCGCATCATCTCAAGGCTTATCATGGCCTCTCGGTCCATCGTTCGGCCTTTGTCCCTATAGAACTCCAAGGTCTGCATGGACTTTTCGGAAAGCTTTTCAATGATATCCAGGGCAAGGTCGTCTTCTCCCATTTCGAAAAGGTAGATAACGGATTGTCCGCTGGAAAGATCATACGGGATCGCTTCATTCGGGAACTTCTCCAGGCTTAGTTTTTGGACATCTGCGGCTCTTTCAATATCGCCTTCATTTAGAAGTGCTGCCGAGATGCTGTTCAGTGCACTTCTATGGTTGGAAGTGAACCTTCTGAATTCTTCATCGAAATAGTTGTCCGGATCATTCATGCCCCTGTAAGCAAATTTCTCCATGACATTTTCATAGGCCAAATCCGTATTGACCAGGTACTCTTCTACATTGTCAGGTTTTTGGACCGGAAGTAGTCGGTAAGTCAAGCCTTCCATGACCACATGGTTCCTTAGGTCAAAACCAATGGAAGAAAGGGAGGTGTTGTTGAAATAAATCGGACGCTCCCAGTTGTTGGTGGTGATGAGGTCCAAGAGCATCAAACTGCCTTTGGTGAGGTACCTTCCTTTTACCCTTAAGTTCATATGATCGATCACCAAGTCTTCCATTCCCTGAGGAATGATGCCTTTTTTGATGACTTCAGCGGAATCAACCTCCAAGATCAGGTTTCTGGAAGGTACTTGGTTGATGGTGCTGCTGTAGCTGGAAGTCATCTTCAGCAGGTCACTTTCGTTTTTGATCAGTTTGAGGTACTCCCTCGCTGAAATTGCCTCCAGTCCCTGTCTTTCGTTGACATAAAGTACATCGTTGGTGCCTCTTTTAAAGTTCTTTTTCTCCAATGAGAAAGGAAGTGCTGCGGATTTGTTGACCGGACGGGTCATTTGTTCCACGTACCAGTCGGTGTCGAAGTAGCTCAGTACAATCACCCTGACGTCTGTTCTGAAGCCTTCTACTTCCTGCACATACCATAGAGGGAAAGTGTCGTTGTCCCCCCCGGTAAACAGAATGGCATTTTCTTCACAGGAAGCCAGGAAGTTTCTGGCCGAGTCCACAGAGAAGTATCTGCCAGAACGGTCGTGATCATCCCAGTTTTGGCCGGCCATTAATACAGGCACCGGAAAGGCGATCAGCGTAGCGATAATGGAGGCTACCGCAAAGTTTTTGTTCAGTTTCGCAATGGCATGTGCAATCGCCAGAACCCCCATGCCTATCCAAATGGCAAAGGCATAGAAGGAACCCACGTAGATATAATCCCGCTCCCTGGGCTCCACAGGCGGTGAATTGAGGTAAAGCACCAATACCGCACCCATCATCAAAAAGAGCATGGTGGTCAGCCAGAACGACTTTCGGTCATACTTTGCCTGGAAAAACAAGCCAATAATGCCCAAAATGAGGGGAAGCATCAGGTAATTGTTGTGTGCTTTATTGCTTTCAATAAATTCGGGATACTCATCAAATGCGGTCAACAGGCTCATGGCCGGTGCATCGGTGATGTCACTTTCCCTGCCGGAGAAGTTCCACAAAAAATACCGCCAATACATGTGTCCCAACTGATGGGAAAGCATAAAGGAGATATTGTCGGCAAAGGTGGGTTCTTCTCCTTCACGAAGTCCAAGTTTGGATTGGTAGATTCGTTTATGGGTTTCCTGAGTAGAATAGATTCTGGGCAGGATAGTGGTTTTTTCGGGATCGTATTCATTGACAATACCGTAATCCACAATTTCATATTTGTCCTTTCCTTTGGCGTAAACAGGTGCGCCCTCTTTTTGATCCACTACTTCCGCAGTGAAATACTGGCCGTGCAATAAGGGCCTGTAGCCATATTGCTCCCTTTTTAAATAGCTTACGAAGCTCAATACATCCTTAGGGGCATTCTCGTTGATCGGAGGATTGGCATTGGAGCGGATGACGATGAGGGCATAGGAGCCGTATCCGATCAGTATAAAGGTCAGTGAAAGCAAAACCGTGTTTAAAATGACTTTTTGCTTTTTGACAGAATATAGGATGGCTGCCACAAGAGCGCCCAAAAACAGGGCAATAAAGAAAATAATCCCAGAGCCAAAAGGCAATCCAACGCTGTTGACAAAGAAGATTTCCATGGATCCTGCAATACTGGGCAGGCCAGGTATGATGATGTTATTGATGACCACCAGGGCCACGCCTCCTAAAAGAAAAGCAACGATGGCTCCTTTGAGGTCAGGCTTTTTGAATTTTTTGAAATAGACCACCAGGGCCAGCGCAGGCAGGGTCACCAGGTTAAGCAAGTGAACCCCTATGGATAGACCTACCAAGTAGGCAATAAAGATCATGTAACGGTTTTCATCCTTGGGATTTTCGATCACGTCCCATTTCAGAAAGGCCCAGATGACAATGGCAGTGAAGAAGGAAGACATGGCATACACTTCAGATTCGGCTGCTGAAAACCAAAAACTGTCGGAGAAAGTATACACCATCGAGCCGATGATTCCTGCTCCCATAAGGGCAATGGTGTGCCCTTTGCTTTCACGGCCTTTTTCCAGTTTGAAGAGTTTACGGCCAAGCAATGTGATGGACCAAAACAGGAAAAGAATGGTAAATCCGGAAAACAGTGCACTCCCAGCATTCATCCAGTAAGCAACTTCCAAGGGGTCTCCAAAAGCCAAAAAGGAAAACATTCTATAAATGAGGAGGAAAAATGGTGCCCCCGGAGGATGTGGAACCTGAAGTTTATAGGCAACAGCTATAAATTCTCCCGGATCCCAAAAACTGGCGGTTTCTTCAATGGTAAGCAGGTAAACAACCGTTGCTATTAAAAATACAATCCACCCCGTTAGGTCATTGACTTTTTTGTAATTGATCATGTTTGGTTTACACTAATGTGAAAGGCGAAAATAAAAAAATATTCAGGAAATAAGGGTAAATTAACCAATTTTAAAAGTACTGGGGATATAATGAAAAACGGGGGATGTTTTCCCCCGTTTGTAGCATTAAGAAGTGATTCCCTTTTTTTTGTTCATTTCATCCACCAGCTGCCTTTTAAGCTTCCGCTCTCTTTCGAGGGTGTTTTTGCGGTGGTTTTCAAATTCTTCCTTGGTTTCCAAAAGGTCTTTGCGTGTTTCTGAAATCACTTTATGGCTTTTGGAGTATCTAAAGATAAAGAAGGCAAGGGCCAGTCCCAGACCAATGATGACGCTCCACATGATGGTGCTGTAGGTCGTCTTATATACTTGCAGGCCAAGGATGGAAAAGCTGTCTTTGGCTTCCAGTGCTTCTTTTAGTTCGTTTTCCGCGTTTTGGATACCTGTGTTCAGTTCACCTATTTCCGCATTTTGTGCCTTGATTTTACCATTCTTTTCGATGATCTGATCTTTGAACAGGCTAAGCGAATCCAAGATATTGGATTTGATTTTATCCAAGTTGGTTTTTTTGACCACTTTGTACTCTTGGTAATTATTGGATACGGAATTCAAATAGTCAAATTGACTTTCGATGGTACCCTCGTTCAAGGAGTTTTGTGGCTGTTCCTGCTCAGGTGTATTCTGAGCATATGTGGTGATCGATAAGGTGATACAGGTGAAAAGCGCTATAGTGCTGATTC
Organism: Echinicola sediminis; assembly: GCF_054777495.1. Taxonomy (NCBI): domain Bacteria; kingdom Pseudomonadati; phylum Bacteroidota; class Cytophagia; order Cytophagales; family Cyclobacteriaceae; genus Echinicola; species Echinicola sediminis. Next base: position 20,074 of record NZ_BAAHAP010000083.1, read on the forward strand.
TCTTCATTTTACTCTGTGTGTTAAATAAATCTAGTTGGTTTTTTTAATACCACGAGAATACAGGTTTTATGCCATTAATAAAAATATAGGACCTTTTAAAAGCATATTTTTGACTAAAAAGGCTGTTTTTGACCTTCTTTTTCCAAAAACTAATGTTCTAATGGCAAAACGCTGTTTTTAGTTTTTTAACCGCTGGACGGTGGATCGGGTGAGTTTCGGTGAAGCAAGAATTTTCTTGATAAATAGTTGATTTATCCAAGCTTGAGTAGGGTTTTTTGAAGGTCTTGGAATTCTTTTCACAATTTTTGTGGGCAATGAAACTTAGTGAAGCAAATAGGTGTTTTGCCAACTCTTATAGAGATCCGTTAAAATATAAGTAGGGTTTGGTATAATTAATCAAAGCTGGCTGTCGTTCTTATTCGATGTGAGCCAGTTGAAATCAAAAAAAGATTGATGTAGGAGAGCGGATTTCATTGTAATTTTGTGAAAAGTATTTTATGCAAATCAATAAATGTTTTGTGATGGTGCTGGTAATATTGTCCTCAGCAGTGTATGGGGGACAAGAGCCGGTGGATTCTGCTGGAATAAATGAAAAGTCTGAATACCTCTTGTTGGATAAAGGCTTGCAGTTTAGGATCACAGAGGCGGTAAACAGCATGTATAATTTTGATTTTGAAACTGCCGAAAGGGGGTTTGCAGTCATGCGCTACAATTATCCTGAGCATCCTCTGCCTTATTTTTTGCTCGGTTTGAGCCAATGGTGGAAAATCATTCCGGATATGGAGAATAAAAAGCACGATAAGCTTTTTCTCCGTCTGATGGACGAGACCATCAAAAAAGCAGAGGCCATCCATGACAAGGATCCGGATAATAAAGAAGCTACTTTTTTTCTCGCTGCGGCCTATGGCTTCAAAGGGAGGCTTTTGAGTGAGCGTGAGAGCTGGACAGCAACGGCACTTGCCGGAAAAAATGCACTCAAATACATGGAGATGAGTAAAGGGGAAGAGGAGCTGAGTCCTGAATTGCTGCTTGGTGATGCCCTTTATAACTACTTTTCTGTTTGGATTCCCGACAACTATCCCTTGTTAAGGCCGGTGATGGCTTTGTTTCCAAAAGGTGATAAAGCTTTGGGACTGAAACAGCTGGAGGAGGTCGCCAGTAATTCGTTTTACGCAAGGGTGGAAGCACAGTATTTCCTGTTCAGGCTTTATGCCTCTGAAGAGAAAAAGCCCATGGAGGCTCTGCAGATCACTTCCTATCTTCAACATAAATACCCCAACAACCCATATTTTCACCGTTTCTATGCCCGTCAGCTCTATGCTGTAGGAAGAAAAGAGGAGGCGAAGGAGGTTTCAATGGAAATACTGAAGCGGATAGAAGAGGGGAGGCTGGGCTATGAGGCCAACAGCGGAAGATACGCGGCATTTTTCGTGGCCGAATATTATTATAGAAACCAAAACCTTATAGAGGCCAAAAAATATTATGCACAGACAGTGGGTTTTGGGGAAGAAGCTGAGAGCCAGGAAAGCGGTTACTATCTCTACGCCCTGCTCAATCTTGGAAAGATAGCTACCAAGGAAAACAAGAAGCAGTTGGCAGAGGGATACCTCAAAAAAGTGAAGAAATATGCCAAGAGAAAACATCCTGCCCACAAGGAAGCAAGAGATTTTTTGAAAAAGAATAAACTTTAATTAAAAGTTGGCCGTTTCATAGTTAACGAATCAAGAGAATATTTGAAAATATGCTGGTTAAAATTGGTAATCAGAATAAAAGTTTTAAATATTCCTACGAAAAATTAACAATATTTTGCTTTAACGGCTGTTTTTTGATGTAAATTGCTTTAAAATAATTTGAAAATATATTACCTTTGCACGACATAAAATTTTGCAAATATCTAATAGCATGGATAATAACATAAAAGTAAAATTCGACAAAATTGACCGCAAAATCTTAGAAATCCTTCAAGCAAATGCGAAAATAACCAATGCGCAGCTTTCCAAGGATATTGGTCTATCTCCTGCCCC
>NZ_BAAHAP010000084.1:0-21993 GCF_054777495.1 Echinicola sediminis
AAAAGAAATCCTTCTGAAGGCCTTTGGAGCATTCGGTTTTGGGACAGTTGATGGAGGCGTTAAGAAAATGAGTTAGCTCGCGAAGTGGACGAGCGAGATCCACTCATTTTTAGCCTGCAGCAAATGGCACAAAATCAAATTGAGGCAAACTGTTCGTAATCAAAAATGAATTCACTCAATTTGAAGAACCTGTCCCGACCACTGTACGGGATGCTCCGTGGCCTAGATTTTTGGTTCTTTTCATCAATGGAAATGCGCAGCATTCATGAAGACCTTCAAGAACAAAACAATACCTGAATAAAAGAACAGAAAGCAACAAAAACCTTATAAGATTGGGTTACGTGCAACATTGCGGATGCACAGTTTGAATTTTCATTTGAGCAAAAAATAAAGGTTTGGGGGATTATTTGCCCTTTGGCCTTATTTCAAAGTGAGAAACACAGGTTAGTCGGAATACCTAACATAAATTAGGAAAGCATTTGTATCAAATTTTCTAAAACTCTACTTTTGAAGGATTGATAGTTGGTGTGGGGCTATAGGCAAGCCTCATTTTGATTCTTTATCCAGGCAATGCCAATCAGGTAGAACTCCCTAGCTAAATGGTTCAAAAAAACGTTTACAATTGTTTCATGTATTTACAGATAAGCCTCAAAAAGTATATGGGATTGGGTACAATTAGGGCAAAGTTAAAGTTGTCGGTGAAAGGTATAGGGCGGCTGCATAAGGAAATAAACCGTGTTTGCTTTCGTACAGGAAGTGCAGTGAAGAAAGACCGTGTTGCTGTTTCATGAGAGATTGATTTATAAATGTCCCCGATGCTCCTATTGACTAACATACACTTATTGGTTTTATTGATTGCCGGTTTCATTGTGCCACAGTCTTCCTTTACAGGAGGGCTTAAGTTCCATGGGAACGAAGAAGCGATAAACCAACGCACCTCTTATACTATTTTTGGAGAGCATGAGGTGGAGTTTTCTGATCATTTTGATATTGATTTCAGCTTGTCCTTAAGTCCCGTCGAAGAAATAGGCTACATTCTCAGGGTAAAAACCGGGGTCAACCAAAGGATTTTCAATTTGTTTTATGACAGTCAGGGGGACCACATTGTTTTCAAATTCAATGAAGAGGGGAAAAGCAATCTCATTGTTGCCAATATGGACAGAGACCGGTTGTTTAAGCGGCAATGGTTTGACATGAAAATCTCTTTTGATCTGATAGGTGATTCCATTACCCTAACCATCGATGACCAAACATTTTCAATCGATGACCAAAACTTGGTAGATACCTATCGTCCCGAGATTCTTTTTGGCAAAAGTGATCATATCATTGATGTGCCTTCCTTTGCGATCAAAAACTTATATGTGGTTGGTAGAGACACCTATCATTTCCCCTTGGTGGAAAATGAAGGTACTTTAGTACATGATATCAATGGACATCCAATTGGGAAAGTGAGTAATCCTGACTGGTTAAAAAATGATGCCTATTTCTGGAAACATCAAGTTTCCTTTGGCTCAGCATCCGTGGCAGGAGCAAACTACGATCCACAAAAGAAGGAAATATATTACTACAACCAGGATTCTATTTGGAGGTATAATGTACAGACTGGAACTAGCCACATTGAGGTGTTTGAAAAGAAAAGTCCAGTAAAATTAATCTTGGGTACCAACTTCCTCGATACCGCAAAGCATAAATTATATACCTATGAGGTGTATTATGACAGTCCTTACGAGGCTCCCACGGTAGCAAGTCTCGATCTGGATACCTATGAATGGAGTGAAGAAAGCCGTGAACAGCTTCCGACCCAGCTCCATCACCATGGTTCTTATATAGATCCCTCCTCCGGCCAATACAGTATTTTTGGAGGCTTTGGAAATATGAAGTATAGCAAGCACTTTTTTTCCTTTGATCTGGAACATAAAGAATGGAACAAAAAGGAAGGATTTACAGGGGACGAAATCACCCCACGTTACTTCTCCTCAGTAGGTTACCAGCCAGAAAACAACAGTTTATATATCCTTGGTGGAATGGGGAATGAATCTGGGGAGCAGTCCGTCGGTAGAAAATACTATTATGATCTTTATAGGGTCGATCTGCAAAGTAAGCATGTGACCAAACTTTGGGAAATCCCATGGGAAAAAGACAATGTTGTTCCTGTCCGGGGGATGGTCTTGTTAAATGACTCCAGCTTATACACACTTTGCTATCCTGAACACTTTTCGGAATCCTCTCTTCGCCTGTACCGCTTCTCCTTAAAGGATGGCAGCTACGAAATATTGGGGGATTCTATTCCGATCCGTTCGGACAAAATCACCACCAATGCCAATCTTTATTTTGACCAAGGGCTCAATAAACTGTATGCTCTGGTGCAGGAATTTGAGGATGACATCTCTTCAGAACTGAAAATATATTCCCTTGCATTTCCAGGGATTACCAAGGAAGAACTGACCGGTTTTCCAGCGAAGAAAAATAGCAAAGCACCTTTACTGGCATTTCTTCTGGGAGCTGGAGCATTGGGTTTAGGTTTTATCTTGTATAAAAAGTTAAAACCTAAGGAATCAGCCACTGAAAAAGCAGCGAAGGAAGCAGTGGAGTATCTTCCGGTCCAAAAGGCGGAGCAGACGGTAAGGCTCAACTCCATTTACTTATTTGGTAATTTTATGGTTAGGGACCAAAAGAATAGGGATATTACCTATATGTTCAGCACACAGCTGAAACAGATTTTTTGCCTTATTCTCCATTACAGTATCTCGGAGGATGGAATTACCTCACAGCATCTGAGTAATTTACTTTGGCCGGATAAACCCGCGGACAAGGTCAAAAATTCACGCGGGGTCACGATCAACAATCTACGTAAAACGCTAAGCGAACTGAATGGAATAGACTTGGTCCATGAAAAAGGACATTACAAAATCATCCTCCGGGAGGAGGCCTATTGTGATTATGTGAGGGTGATTCAGATCATTAATACCCATCAGGTGGAGGAACACCGAGATGAGTTTGTGGGAATCATTTCCCGTGGCAAATTCCTGTATCTCTGTGATGATGCTTTGTTTGATATTTTTAAGGAAGAGGCGGAAACCAAGCTTGAGCCGGTTTTGGTATTGGAAGTGGAGAAAAGCTTCAGCAGTGAATCTTACTCCACTACGATATCCATGGCTGAGGCACTGTTCAATATCGACCCCGTAAACGAAACCGCTTTAGTATATCAAGTCAAAGCCATGCTGAAACTAAGCATGATAGAGGAGTCCAAAATCGCCTATAGAACCTTTGCGATCGAGTACAAAAGGCTTACCGGTAAGGATTTTTACCGTACTTATTCGAGCATCAGTTCTTAAGAATTCAAAATTCACCGGACCAAATATGATGTCCCCTTTAATGGAAAAAAACATGGCATGACTTGAAGTCATGCCATGGTTAGGTTCACTTTTTATGGGCAAAAGAGTACAATCATCTTGATAGCAACTCAGCCTACCAAGTGACTTTTACATGAACTCCCTCCGGGTTGTTTTCAAAACTTAAGAAACACGTTTTGCTGCCTTCGTCCCAGGAGCTTTCAGCAGCTAAAGTTGCTCCGGAGGAGTCTGTGATTTTCAGGCTGTCAGGTTTTTCAGGCAAAAGGATCCTCATCACGTTGGTGGTGTTGAGAGGGCTCTTGGCGACCAGCGAATACTCATTTTTGGCCACTTTTTCTTCATAAATCCTGGCGGCTGTTGCCAATACCTGTGGAGTATCCGGCTTGGTAACGCTTTCGATATTGTAGAGGAAGGCCTGTTCGCCCGGCTGCACCAACTTTTCGTTTAGGACAGGAATTTCAGGATCAAATAAATCAATGAATTTACCTTTCGCTATAAAAGGAGCTTGGTCCTCATTTTCATCGACCACGGAGATGATCTCATACGGACCTCTGGTCAGGGAAAAGTGGTTCTTGAATTCAAGCGTGCCGGATTTGGCGCCTGCATTATATAGCTCCTGGATGGTTTTAACATACTCCTCATCATTGTTTTCTTCCAGGACAAATTCCTTCGGATCCTCACGTATAATGTGCACTTTGCCCTTTCCATAGGTGTATTCCCCGGCCTCAAAAGGGCCATTCAGTCCTAACTTTTGGAAAAGGTCCTCCGATGGGGCTTTGAAGCTGTTACCATCCTTATTCCACCATTCCTGCACCCCTTGAAAGACATCTTCATCCCTTCCGCAATAGACCAAGGTACCACCGTTCTTGACCCAGTCTGCAATATGTCCATGTGCTTCTTCTTGCATAGGTTTCATGTTGGAATAGGACATGACCAGGATTTTGACCTCTTCCCAAGTGCGAGGAAAAGATACATTTTCTATATGGACGGTTTTGACCGGTACACCCCGCTTGAGCAGCGGCAATGCCTGTCCGTAAAAATTGGATAATTGAGGATCGTCATACCCCTGATGAGTAGGGAAACGCTGGAACATCAGGGAATTGGACATCAAAACACCGATTCCCTGTGAGCCGCTTACTTTATTTTCAGAAAGAGGCATGTCATTCAGCGTATTGATCATTACCTGCATTTGGGAGGAGTAAAATCGGGGGATTGGTGCTTTCTCCTCACTGTCGGCACTGGTCCTGTAGAGCCCCTCATAGATCCGGTCAGGCCAGGGCATCACCTCATAGTCTGCCACCATGGGATAGAGAAGCTGGGCGGCAAAGGTGGCCTGGTAGTTTTTCTTATAATCAGCCCAGTCCCTTGGCCAATCTTCTATAGGGTCAGTAAGGAAATACATTTTTCTTCCGGTCGGAGCAGTCATCGATTCCATGGAGCCATACTCGAGAAAAACGGTTTCGAATACCCTTTCCTTGGCCTGGCCATTATAATAATTCGGCTCGCGGGAAGTGCCTGTCCACACCTGTGCGATATATCCGTCCACACTTGGCAGTGAGGCCAAGCTTGCCTCAGGACTGACGATCATCCATTGGGAATAATTTACCAGTGAATGTGTGGGTACGTAACACCGGACATCCATCCCTTTGGTATTACCATATTCCTTGGCAAAGGAAAAGCACTCCTCTACGGCCCGGTAGTACAGGTGGTATTTCAGTTTATTGGACAGATAGGTGTTTTCAGCGGATTCATGCTGAGGCCTCCAATCAAAGCCATAATAGTCCTTCCACTCTTTTTTGAAGGCTTCGCTATAGCCTGACTTGGCCCAGAACTCAGGTTCTTCAAGGTATATGGCATCAATCCCTGCATCAATGACCCGCTTGATTACTTTTTCTTTCATGTATTGGATGAAGTTCATGGAAGGCACGATATAGGGAACCATATGTCCATGCCAAAGGGTATCACCTTTCTGGGTGACCTGTCCTTCATCCAGGTGCCATTCGCCATCCCATTCACCGGTGAAATAATCTTGGTATTCACCCCAGGCAATTCCGCTCATAAAATGGGTGGTATAGCCCTTGTCTCGCCAAGTCTGGACCCGCTCTTCAAAGGTCATATTGGCTTTTCCGTGATGGTCTTTTACACTATAGACAATGGCTACATCGGCCCTTACATCCGTGACGGGTTTCCAGGGATTGGAAGTTTGGAAAGCCGTTTTTTCACTTTTGGGGCTTTCTGTGTGGTTTTCTTGTTGTCCAGGTTTGGAGCAGGCCTGGGTAAGGAGAATTGGAATAAGGTATAATAAAGCAGTTTTTCGCATATGTTTAAAAATTCTTTGAAAATGAAATATAGTGATGGTTTCCAATCTAATATTCAAATGAAAAGCCACCCCGTGATGGGATGGCTTTTCGTATTTGTCCAATTAATAAACCAAAACTTGGCGTGTGTCATTGTAGTTCCAGCGTCTGGTACCGCTGCCCCTGGGGGTGTCGAAGTTGATCCTTGCCGCAGCCCGTACAAAGACCATGCGTCCTTCGGGGATCGTCCCATTGGATTCAATGGTAATGGTCTCACCCAGCATGGAGTTGAATGAAGAGCCCGAAAACTCCAATTGGCTGGACCAGCGCTCGTCCCGTGCACGGTAGCCTACGGTGGAAGAATAGCTGACGAACAATTGGATATCGGTCACGTTCTGAAAACTGTCACTATAGCCACCCATAGGTTGGATTTTGGAACGGAACTCTTCTTCCGATACCCCACGGGTTACGCGGATTTGAGCCCTTACCTTTCCATTGATCACTTCCGGATCTTTTACCCATTCCACTCTCAAAAACGGCTGAACTTCAAAGGTTACATTGGAAACGCCTTTGATGTCCAGGGTCTGGGTTTCATCGGCAAGAGGTACTCCGCGATCATCCTCACGGATAAGGGGGATAAAAGGCCCGTCGATTCTGATATTGTAGGTTCCAGAAAATAGTTTGGTATTTTGAAATGTACCATCGGGCATGCAAAAGAAGTCAGGGTTGTGAGTGACATTGTCCCCCCAGCTTAACTCCGTTAACCGAACACGAATGCCTTCACTTCCTTGGTCTGTTAGCACAGGCTCACCGGTCTCCTGATCCACTACTTCACCTTTAAGGGTTTCAGCCGGAAGATCATAGTTGTCCAGTTCAAACATACTACATGAACTAAGGGAAAACAGCGTCGCTAATATCAGGTATGCTATATTTTTCATCTTCTTAAATTCTTGGTTATGGATAATCTCTTATCGGTTGGGTTGTTGGTCGATTACCGGACTTTTGGATACTTCCCCACCTGGAATGGCGAAATAGTAGTCGATAATATTGTATTCGAAAGTCTTCAGGCTAACCCACTGAAAACGGGCATCAAAGAAGTACTTGCCGCTTTCAGCGGACAGGAAGGGGTATAGCCCTCGGAAGCGATAGCGGGAGTTCATGCTAAAGTCTTCTTTGTTCCTGGTTTCGCCCCAGAATCCGTCCCTTTCTTCATAATGCTGCACTCTCCACCTGCGCAGGTCCCACTTGGTTTTATGCTCTAAGGCAAGTTCTTTCCTGCGTTCCTTACGAACGGTATTTCGACTTTCGATATTTGAAGAAAGCATTCCTGCAAGCAAAGTGGCCCCGGCACGTTCGCGGATATCGTTGATACCTGAGGTGGCCACTTGGAGCATGTCAGAGCCATCAGGGGAAGCCTCGCCTGCAAGTCCCAGTTCTATGGCAGCTTCTGCAGCCGTGAGGAGGACATCGGCATATCTCATCAAGACAAAATGCTGGTCAGACTTACCTTCACCCGCCTCGAAAGAAGGGTCTGGGTTCAGCCATTTACGACTGTAAAGTCCTGTAAGGGTGCTTTCAGCATTATTATAGAAGGGGCCATTGGCACCTGCTGCAGTGATCTGCCCGCCCTGAAAATTGACCAATTCCTGGCTTCCTCCTTCTCTGGCACTTAGAAATAGTTCTTTAGGTGCCTGAGTATAGATGGGTAATTGCTGATAGCGGGTTTCTGCAGTTGCATAAGAGTAGTCATTGAATAATGGCTGTATCGGCTCTGATCCGGTATATACTCCGGCCCGGATTTCAATTTCCTGATTTTTGAAAATGTCCCCGGGGAATATCACATAAGCTCGAAGACGAGGTTCTGCGTCATTGAAGAAATCCATGGGCGAATCATACATTAGGTAATCGCCCTCTGTATTGTTTGATCCTGTGGTTACTTTGATGGTTCCGTCAGGGTATCTGTCAAAACCTTCAAACAGCTCCATGAAATCCAGCGTTGGACAAGTACCGGAAGCCAGCGGGGCTTTGAAAATAAACGGTGCACTATAGGCATCGTAACCATGGGTGGCTACAGGGAAGTCGTATTGCTTCACATAAATGTTCTCAGGACTGGTGGGGTCGCTGAACATGTCCACCATATTTTGGTATTGCGCCTCAGGGTCGTTTGCCGCCCATTTTCTCTTGTACAAGGAATATTGTCCACTTTTGATCACTTCATTGGCAGCCAGGTAGGCTTCTCTGAAATATTTTTTTGAAGCAGTCTGAGCAGTTTCCTCAGAAAACCCGATGACCCTTACACCTGTTTTCAGTCCGGTGCCTGTAAGTCTTCCCGGCACGGTTTCATTGTATTTTGCTATACTGCCCGCATAAAGCATGGCTTCAGATTTAAAGGAAAGCGCCACATATTTGTTGGAATAACCGGGCTTGGGGCTGGTAGCTTGAAGTAATTCTATGGCCTGATCAAAATCCGCCAATATTTGATTCCAAGTATCCTCTTCAGAGGAGCGAGGGATTTCCAAGGTCCCTTCTTCCGCTGGATAACGCAGTACACTGGTCACCAAAGGTATCCCGCCAAAGCGTTTTGCCATGGCTGAAAATACAAATGCCCTAACAAAATAGGCTTCGCCCAAGTAATGATTGTAAGTCACTTCAGGAAAAGCATCAGCATATTCCGGCAGTTTTTCCAAGAGGTAATTGGCTTCCCTTAGCAATCCGAAAGCTCTTCCCCAATAAGGGCTTCTCTCTCCGGTAAAGGCCGCAGTGATCCCGTCACGGTTTACGGCTTCTCCTGTACCTTCAATTCCCAGGGAGCCCAGCCAGGAATTGTATTCCACTCCCCATTGGGCCATGTATTTGAAGTCCTCAAAAGGCATTTTGCTGTACATGCCTGCGATATAGACATCCATGCCTGATTCACTGGTCATCAGTGTCTCATCACCGATTACATTGGGTGGAGGCACATCCAGGTCGGTACAGCTGGAAATGTACAATAAGCTGAATAGCAATAATATGATTCTTATTTTCATGATTTGATTCATTTTAATTTCCCAAGGTCTCAACTAGTTGCTGTTAAAATGACGCTGTTACACCCACCGTGTAGGTTTTTGTCAACGGATACATTCTTCCCAGTTCATCTCCCGGATGTTCGGGATCCACAAACTTCACCCCTGTAAAAGTCAATAGGTTATAGGCATTGGCAAAGAAACGGATGTTGGTAGAAGGGCTGTTTCTAGGTTTTAGGCTATAGCCTAGCTCAATACTTTTGAGACGAAGATAGTCTGTGCTTACCCGGTTGAAATCAGAGTTGCCAAACGGATAATGGCCCGTGTAGCCATAATAGCCACTGATCCACTCGGTTTCTGGATCATAAGGATCAGCCAAAGGATCCACAGGATGCCAACGGTCAAGGTACTGTTCCAAAGCACCGCCGCCGTTGCTGCCCCATATGGAATAGAGAGGTTCTTGGTACTGCATAGAACCCAAGGCTGAGCCTTGGAATAAGATGCTTGCGTCAAAGTTTCTGTATTCGGCATCTAGGGCCATACTGAAGTTTAACCATGGGGTTTGGTCATAAGCAAAAGGGTGTTGGTCCAGCCCGTTGATCTCACCGTCACCGTTCCAGTCTTCGTATTTGTAATCACCGGGCAGTATGCCCCTGTCTTTATAGATGTCATAAGACCAGATGTCCTCCCAGTCAGTATATCTTCCTGCGGATACATAGCCAAACTGCACTCCTTGGAAACGATCAGTGAGGTTGTCATTTCGCCAACGGTCATAGGAATTGCCGTAAGGGCCTTTTTCAGCTGCTATCAAATGTTGCCTACGGGTGATGGTTGCTATTCCTTTTACTCCATAGGCTATTTCTCCGATCCTGTTGCGGTGGGACAGCTCCAAATCGATCCCGAACTGGCGGTCGCTGTTGGTATTTTCCCTGGGGGCTCCTGTACCCACCACGGTAGGTACATCCCCGGACCGGGTGGAGAACAAACCTTCTCTGCGTCGATCAAAATAATCTACGGAGAAGCCGAACTTGCCCATCCAGGCCTCGAAATCCAAGCCGATGTTAAATGTTTTGGCGGTCCACCAGGAAAGGTTTTCGTTGGGTACGACAGCTGATGCTCCATATACAAATTCATTGTTCAGGATATATCCAGGGGCATACTGATTGTAATAGCCATTCTGGGCATTGCCGCTGGTGGCAGGGTAGATATAACCGGGATACCAGTCATAAGCCAAAGAGCCGTCATCAGCGGTCATCCCGTAGCTGGCCCTGAATTTAAGTTGGTCCACAAAAGAGAGTCCTGAAGCAGATTTGAAGAAAGGCTCCTCAGACAGACGCCAGCCTATGGAACCTGAAGGGAACCAGCCCCAGCGGTTGGTTTTGACGAATTTGGAGGATCCATCGTATCGAAATTGCACTTCGGCAATATATCGCTCACCATAAGCGTAATTCAGTCTTCCAAACATGGCTGAGTTGGCAATCTCATATAAATCGCCTGAACCGCCCTGCATTCCTCCTTGCTGGTTTTCATTCATGCCTCCCACGAGGTACTCCATGGCAAAGGCCAGGTCTCGCTGTGCATAAAAGTTGTCTCCCTTACGGTTTTGAGTCTCAAATCCCAAAAGTCCAGAGACATCGTGGTTTTCTCCAAAAGTGCGTTTGTAGTTGATCAGGAATTGTCCCAAAAACTGCTGCTTGCTAAACAGCTCTCTTCGTATCTGGTTGGGGGAGCTGTTATTGTAAAGCTTTGATAAATATGATTCAGTAACAGGGTCATACATGTATTGGTAATATTCCCTTCTATAAATGTCATTGTCATCCCCCCGAAAGTCATAGCTGACCAATCCTTTTACCGACAGCCCCTCTAATGCTTGGGAAATTGTCCCAAAGTCATAGTCCAATGATGCAGAAGATTGAAAGTATTTTTGCTTATACTTTCTGTGTCCTGAGACATCGGCCCGCATCATCGCGATGGTGTTTTGCTCCAGGTCCAGTCCCTCGTAGTTCAGCATGGTGTTTTCAGGATCTGCATATGCCGGAAACAGGACTCCCTGTCTCCAGTAATTCCGAATGATCTCCACCGCACTGGAATAAGGTGAATTTCGCTGGTCGGTCACCCCGCTTAGGTTCAGGTTGAATTTCAAGCCCTTGGTTATTTCAGTAGTGATATTGGACCTCAGGTTGATTTTGTTGTAGTTCATGTCGCCGGATTTGAACATTCCTTCCTGATACATGTATCCTCCGGCGATATAGTATTGGGTCTTTTCGGTTCCGCCGGTAATACTGATGTCATGTTGGCTTTGTGGGGCGTATTCACTGATCAGCAATGCATTCCAGTCTGTTGTTCGGCGACGTCCGGTGCGGAAGGCTTCAAAATCATCTTGCTGGTAAATCAGGTTTCCCCCGTTGATGTTGTTCATGGCCCGTTCGTTATAGAGCGTCATGGTTTCATAGGGATCTGCCAGTTGTGGAAAGCCTGATGGATGCTGAAGGGTGTAGGAGCCATTGTAAGTGACTGTTGCCTTTCCTGCGCTACTGCCTCTTTTGGTGGTGATGAGCACTACACCGTTTGCAGCACGTGCCCCATAGATGGCTGCTGAAGCATCTTTCAGAACAGATAACTCTTCTATGTCTGTTGGGTTTAGGCGCTGAAAATCGGCCATGGTCCGCTGGATACCGTCAATTACAATCAAAGGAGAGCCCAATCCACGAATATCAAAGCTGGCATTGAAAGTGCCAGGCTCGGCACTTTTCTGCCAAACACGAACACCGGCGACCCTACCCGTAAGCATGTTTTGCGGGTTTTCGTTCTTGGTTCGGAGCATTTCGTCGCCTTTGATATTGGCCACAGAACCCGTCATGGTAACTTTTTCCTGCATTCCATAACCCACGACTACCACCTCTCCCAGTTGCTGGGTGTCCGTTGTCATCGCTACTTCGATCACGGATCGTGTTCCGACATTGATCTCTTGAGTGGTATATCCTATAAATGAAAATGTCAAAACGGTATTGTCATCCGGGACATTCAATTGATACCTTCCATCGATGTCCGTGGTGGTCCCTGTTAGGGTACCCTTGAGCAATACGTTCACTCCCGGCATCGGGGTGCCGTCTTCTGATGTGACCGTGCCGGAAACGGTTTTATCGTTTTGCTGTAAGCCTTCACTTTCTAAAGGCCGAATGGTTGAATCCAATGCTGAGGCAAGCGTGGGAGCAATAAGAAAGTATAGGGAAACCATTCCCTTTAGGGAGTGTTTCATCAGTCCTCTGGATGACTGCTTAAAGATCTTTTGCATATGTATTGGCTATTTTGATTTATTATTGTCTGGTGAGACATTTTTTACTCTTTAAAATTTTGGCTTTCACCAACTGGTGAAAGCCAAAAAGTGATGGTCATTTTGCCAGCTCATATCGTGATAACACAGCATATTCTGCGGCAAATGCAAAGTTGAACATCCCCTCTGTTCTGTTGTTATTGGCTGTAAGGCTCCAGCCGACGAGCAGATTGGTGGGGAGGAATCCTTCATAGAGGAAGTTCTCATATCCGTAGTCTAAGTTCTTCTGGAAAGTGTCGATATAATCTGAGGCGGTGCCGTAGGCAGGAGCCACATCGACATACCCACGCATCAAAACTCCATTGAACCAGTTATTGAACCCGCTGATAGCATAGGTGTAATAGCCCTCATGGTTTTGGTTGGGTTTGGCGAAATATTGGAAGCTTTTGTCTGAAAGTTCCTTGGCGTCCTGAAGGTAGGCATCCTCTTTTGTCATTCTGTACATGTCTGCAGCGCCAGAAAGCATAGTTCCGGAATTGTAAGAGATAGCAGGACCTACCCGGTCCTGACAGGCAATGCCTTTGCGGTAAACTGTCCCGTTTATGGTTTCGGTTTGCGGATTTCCAGGAGAACAGCCACCCCTCATGTCATCATACACCCCATCAGATCGCAACAGGTGATCTTTTTGCCAATCATAGACTTTCTTGGCAAAATCAGCATAGTAATCGCTTTTTTTCACCTGCATGGTTTTTCTGGTTGACAGGTCTTCTGTGTCGATGTACCGGTGAGTGATTTCATCGTTTTGGTCTTTGTAGATCTCATGCAGCCAAACCAAAGGGCTTACCATCGGACCATTGCTACAGGCATGTTTGGTTACATAGCCCGGCCCCCATGTGATCCCGCCTCGCTCTGTTCCGTCTGGGTTTCTAGTACTGTCCCAGCCGTCCAGCACGTAAGCGGTTAAATATTCCGCTTTTTCCAAATAGGCCGTTTCACCGGTAATCTTGTAGGATTCGAGCAGTTCACGGATAAGCCACATTTGGTCATCGTACACATTTTCGATGCCGGCTACCTTGGCAGTTCCCTTGGCGTTGCCCCGGTTGACCCCATATACTGACCATTCCTTAGTCTGTGTATAGGATACCAATTCAAAAGTTCCCAAGTAATAGTCAGCATTGTCATAAAGCTGTGCAAGGAGTTCGGCATACTTGTCGAAATGCGCCTCGTAAAGCGCCGCATTATTATGTTCCTTTTGGGCTTGGAGCCCGTGAAGGACTGCGTTGACTGCTTCTATGGCGGCAGTGTACATCCATACACTGCCGGTTTCATCTGACCGGACTCCAGTGTAGGGGTTATAATACCTGGCCATGGCCATTCCGGACCCTGTAAAATGGGCAGATACAGCATGGTCGGTCAGTTCCATGGCCCTAATAAGGTTCTGTTCCGATAGACTCACCTCGGCCGGAGGGTTTTTCGGATCCGTGTCAGTTGAATTTTCAGTGCATGCTGTGGACAGCAGCACAAAAAGACTCAAAATTGTGATCATCATTCGATTTTGTTTCATGTTAAGGTTTATTGTATTAATTCAGATCGATCCGGTGGATTACCAATTTGTTCTCGCCTGTATTGGCTTCACCATTGTACACCCCTAGAGCAAGTGTTACATTTTTACCATTAAACTGGGACAGGTCATACACAAAAGATGCGTAGCCTTCCGGGTTTCCTGCACCTCCGTCCCCATGCTTGAATTTCCAGCAACCATCTTCTTCTGCACTGGCTTCATCCGCGGTATTGGATTGTGGGGAGAGGTGGCTTACTGTTCCGTCGTCTTCTATCGCAGTAAGTTTGAAATAGGTGAAATTATCTCCGAAATTACGGGTGCTCAATGTCAACTGATTGCTGCCTGGATCAATGGAGAATTTAGAATATAAGTAAGCCTCGGGGACCTTGGTGCTTGCCTCTGGCGTGTTACGGGTTTTGATCAGATAGCCTTCAGATGGGAATACTTCAGGGTCTTTCTTCAGGGGAACAAAGAACCAGTTGGCTGCGATATGGTCTGCGCCCCGCCAAGCACGGTATGCATCCACATAATTGTCTCGGTTTCCACCCACCGGGCTGATTCCCGTAAAGGAAGTTTTGGTGTGCGGCATGGTGGAGCGGGCGGTTTCCTGCGTCAGCTTCCAGCCTTCGACCACTTCAGTTCCTGGCAGCCAGTCCCAGTTCTCCACTTTACGGTCCGCAAACCGGATCGCTCGGAGTACCAGCTGCTTCCAGTAATCTCCCGTAGACTGTCTGTAAATTCCGACAGCTACAATCACCTCTTTACCAACGTAGTCACTTAGATCGAACTGAACATCACCATAGCTCCCTGAAGCGTAAGTTCTGTTTTCTCCTATTTTTACTGCAGTTGGCTGCGCTTCGGAAAGGTCTACCACTTGTACTCCAAAGAAAGCAGGGTTGGCCTCGTCGGCATTGTGGGTGCTGATTCTCAAGGACATAATCTTATTGTCCTCGGTGATCATTTTGCTACCATAAACATAGGAGTCGAAGACATTGAGATCAGCAGGGTTGCTTCGGTCGCCTTCGTTATTCCGTATTTGAAGCGTAGTTCCTTCATTTTGCTCCTGCCATGCCCCACGGAAATCAAGTGCTGACATATAGTTACAGGCCCAGTCCCAACGAGGATAGGCATCTGCATTACGTCCGCCGCGATATTCATTATAGTACCATTTGTCCGCAGCCAATAAATCCGCATAGGTCAGGCCACGTAGTATTTCGCTGCTGCCCATGGTAATATCCAGGGTGGCTATTCCGTCGGCAAAATCCGCTTCATTTATGGTTTTGGTGATGGGTTCATAATTGGCTTTGCTGAAGGTGATAGTGTACTCGTCCACGATCAGGTTTTCCAAGGTGAACACTCCGTCACTTCCAGTGGTCGTCGTACCGGCAACTCCCACACTGACATTCACCCCTTCTAGTGGCGCATCTCCGTTCCTTCCATCTTTGATGGTACCTCTAATTTTTGCAGAGGCATATACCAAAGAAACGTCTGCTGTCGCGATGTTTTCGCTGTTGTACTTTTCAGGATTTACGGTTAGGCTAACGGCCAGCCAACCCGTCTTGGAAAATTTTACAGCATGTGTCTTGCGGACGACATTTTCAAAAATATACTTGCCATCACTTCCTGTGGTGACCATGACTTCTTCTTCCCCTATTCCGGATAAGGAGACGTTTACATCTGCTATGGGTTGGCCGTCTCCATCTGTGACGGTGCCGGTGATGACCCCTCGGGGAACTGTAATGGTTTCATCTTCATTGATACAGGAGACCAGGGATACTAGAAATGCTCCCAACAGGGCGATGTAAACGATCGCTCGTAATTTTCTGTTCATTTGTTAGGCTTTTAAGGGTTATTATTGAATTAACCTGTTTGATTGATTAAAAATTATAAATCGATTCAGCAACTTATTTTGAGTCGAAAATTAGAGGAGGAAGGTTAATTTTTCGGTTAAAATCGGGTTAATAGGCCGGGGGAATTTGCTAATCTGACTTTTAAATCAGCAAAAAAACTAAAAGCGCTTGGTCGGTGGCTGTTCTTTCGATGGATGATAAACTTTAAACTGTGCATCCGCAATGTTGCACCTAAGCCAATCTTATAAGGTTTTTGTTGCTTTCTGTTTTTTTATTCAGGTATTGATTTATTCTTAATGGTCCTCATGAATGCTACGCATTTCCATTGATGAAAAGAACC
This sequence comes from Echinicola sediminis, assembly GCF_054777495.1. NCBI lineage: Bacteria > Pseudomonadati > Bacteroidota > Cytophagia > Cytophagales > Cyclobacteriaceae > Echinicola > Echinicola sediminis. The sequence goes on from NZ_BAAHAP010000084.1 coordinate 15,678, forward strand.
ATCCATAAGAATATCGGGACTAGGCCACGGAGCATCCCGTACAGTGGTCGGGACAGGTCCTTAAAATTGAGTAAATTCGTTTTCGATTACGAACAGTTTGCCTCAATTTGATTTTGTGGCATTTGCTGCAGGCTAAAAATGAGTGGATCTCACTCGTCCATTTAGCGAGCTAACACATTTTCTTAACGCCTCCGTCAACTGTCCCACAACCGAATGCTCCAAAGGCCATCAGAAGGATTTCTATTAAATATTTTGTTTCATCTTTACTACGTGCAAAATTCCGGAGAGTCAGAAACTTTTAAATGGTTTTAGATATGGGGATAAATTTGACCATGTTTTTGAGTAAAAAATCCATACCTGGATCTCAAGATCATCTTAGGTTTGTATGTTGGAAAACTTTGGATGGGGCATTATGAGAGGAAAAGGTAGATATCAAGTGGAGAATGCTTTCAATAAAACATACCTAGCGAAAATCACTTAGGGTATCCTATATAATGATATCTAAATTAATTGGGATATGGTTTAATATAGATCTTTTATTTCAATCAATTTCTAATCTAATAACTAAGTAATAATGAAAAATGAAAGAAGAAATTTCCCTAGAACAGGTTCTCAGTTAAATATTTCGTTTCTTTGATATTAGGTGTAGAATCCCAAAAAAGTAAACATTAATAAAATATAAGGGTTGATTCCCCTCAACAGTTTAAATGATATCTCTTCTTAAATCTCAACTACCGGTAAGGAATGGAGAATTGTTCATGTTCCTTCTATTCAGTATTATAATTTCATCTACTGGCTGCAAGAACATGGAAACTACCAGCGCCAAAAAGAACAGAGAACCAGTATACCCCAATGGTTTAATTGTTGAGTTTATCAGACAGCCTGAGCGTGTTTTGGTTTTAGATGAGAGACCGGAATTTGCCTGGGAAGTTCCTGAATCGGTTATTAGACAGACCGCATATCAACTGTTGGTAGCGTCTTCTAGGGAGTTGATAGAGGATAATGTTGGGGATATTTGGGATTCGGGAAAAGTTCTGGGAGGTCAATCGATCAATGTTGAGTTTCAGGGAAAACCTTTAGCACCATATCAAACATATTTTTGGAAGGTAAAAGTTTGGGGTACAGATAATAAAGAAACGCCCTACTCAAATTTCCAGCCTTTCACTATAGGGAGAGCAGGCGGCAAGATGATTACCAGTTCCAATTCGTTTCACATAGACAGCTTAAAACCAAAGGATTTTTTAAAAACAGGTGATGATACTTATTTTATGGACTTTGGAAAATCAGCCTTTGGTACCCTGTCTTTCCGGTACAATACCGGAATAAATGACACCCTTGTAGTCCATCTTGGTGAGCAGCTTGACAGCGGTAAAATAAAAAGGACACCGAAAGGAACAATACGTTATCAGTCTGTAGATGTGGCTGTCAGCCCTTCCCGGAAACAGTATCTTTTGGATATCAAGCCCGACGTCAGAAATACTAAACCAATTGCTGTACAGTTGCCTGATTCGTTTCCTGTTTTAATGCCCTTTCGATATTTGGAAATAGAAGGAGCAAAAGGGGATGTAAAGGCAAAAGACTTCACCCAGTTAGGCTATCATAGTTATTGGGAAGATGAAGCCAGCTACTTTAAGAGTTCAGATCATAGGTTGAATGCAATTTGGGACTTGTGTAAGTATTCTATAAAGGCCACTACTTTTGCAGGGGTATATGTTGATGGTGATAGGGAGAGGATTCCTTATGAAGCGGATGCTTATTTAAATCAATTGAGCCATTACTCTACAGACCGTGAATATGCCATGGCCCGCAGAACCATCGAATATTTTATGGAGCATCCTACCTGGCCGACCGAATGGCAATTACATGTGGCATTGATGTTTCATGCTGACTATATGTACACAGGAAACACAGAACTCATTGCCAAATATTATGAGGAATTGAAACATAAAACCTTAATGGAACTGCGTGGGGAAGATGGGCTCATTAGTTCGGAGAATGCTACCCCAGAGTTTATGAAAAAATTAGGATTTAAGAATCCAAATGACAAATTAAAAGATATTGTGGACTGGCCTCCGGCCCAGAAAGATACGGGATGGAAATTGGCAACAGAGGAAGGGGAGCGTGATGGCTTTGTGTTCAAACCAATCAATACGGTCGTCAATTGTTTCTATTTTAGAAACCTGGAGATTATGGAGGAATTTGCCAGCGTTTTGAATAAGAAGGATGAAGCTATCGAGTTTAGGCAATTGGCAGCCCAGGTCAAAAACTCTATTAACCAAAAGTTATATATAAAAGGGACAGGAGCTTATAGGGATGGAGTAGGTACGGATCATTCTTCTCTTCATTCCAATATGATGGCCTTAGCTTTTAATATTGTTCCTGAAGATCGCGTAACCTCTGTGGTTGATTTCATCAAATCCCGAGGGATGGCGTGTAGTGTTTATGGATCACAATATTTATTGGAAGCATTGTATAATGCCAATGAAGCGGATTATGCCTTACAATTAATGACAGCAACCCATGACCGGAGTTGGTACAATATGATTAAAATTGGATCAACGATCACTTTGGAAGCCTGGGATATGAAATATAAACCCAATGCAGACTGGAACCATGCATGGGGCGCAACACCGGCCAATATTATCCCGAGGCATTTATGGGGGATTAGGCCAAAAACTCCAGGCTATGGTATTGCTGTTATAAAACCACAAATAGGGAGTTTAACATCCAGCTCAATTACTGTTCCCACTATTAGAGGTGCTATAAAGGCAGATTACCATGTGCTATCGGATGAGTCTGTGAGCTTCAATATTAATATTCCCGCGAATATGCTAGGTGAATTTGACCTTTCAGGACAGGCATTTTCAAAAATAATTTTAAATGGTAAGAGGGTGGAGGATCATCAACAAGTTATTCAACTTCATCCTGGGGAAAACAATTTGAAATTATACAGACCTGACATTTACCAAACTAGCTTGATAGACCAATAGCGCTTTTCAGTAGGATACTTTGAGAAAAGGGTTTCCCTTAATCAGTTTATGGATGATAAACATAGATGGAGTAAGGCCTATCTTGGATTGAAAGCCCTACTTTTTCTTGTATATGGCTATTGATAATTTGGGACAGCATAACTCTCTAAGCGTTTTTTAGCTCATTGCACCTATTGATGTCAAATTGAAAACCAACCGCTAATTATTCCTCAGACTGAAATGACTTTTTAGGGGAAAATTACAAACGGCCTTTATAGGTCCAAAAGATACAATGTTAACATCCTTTGCTTCCGAACCAATTGAGTACAAAGAAATGAAACAGGATTACATCTTATTAAAGCACCGGACGGACTTTTTACTAACGCGGGATTTAAAAGTTTCAATTTTGGAGGTAAGGCATTTCAAGCTAAAGGCCCATTAAAGTCAAATGCATTTTGGGACATCGTTAAAAATTCCATCATATCCTACCCCCCCCCCTGCAGGGCTGAGTTGATAGTGGCTCTTATAAGGCGGATGCATATAGAAATACATAAGGCCATTATTCTATCGATCACGAATATGTCATGATACGCGGTACCATCGAATATACCATGAAGTATCCTTATTTGTCAACCAAATGGTATTTACATGTTGGTTTCCAATGAGCAAATTATAAGGTGTCCCAAGGAGTGTACATGTGTTTAATGGTAAGGAGAGGCGTGTAATTTATGTTTTTTTAGAGGGAGGACATTTCGTCCATGTTTTTGAATAATATATCCATTCCAGAAAGAGTTTATTGTCCTTATTTAGGAGGTAGCTGTTAGAAACAGCGCTGATTAACTCTAAACCTAAAATAAAATTCTATGAAAAAACGTAAACTAATATTGATTATCCTATTGCTAGGTTTCGTCAGTATTTCTTGGGCGCAGACCAAAGTATCGGGTACTGTTACCGACGAATCGAACCTTCCTATCCCTGGGGTAAACATTCTCATTAAAGGGACATCCACTGGGGCAGTATCAGATGTGGACGGGCGCTTTTCATTGGAGGTTCCAGGTCCAAATGCAGTTTTGGTATTTAGTTCAATCGGTTTCAGTTCCCAAGAAATGACGGTAGGAAATCGTACAGTCATTAATTTGTCCATGGCTCTGGATGTCACCTCTATGGATGAAGTGGTCGTAATTGGTTATGGTGAGGTAGAGCGGAAGGATGCCACGGGTGCAATAGGTTCTGTTGAGTCGGAGGATATTGTACGTGCCAATCCGGTACAGGCGGCAAAGGCTATTCAGGGGCAAGCTGCTGGTGTAATTGTCACCAAACAGAACAGCCGACCCGGGGCCGGGTATAATATTAATATTCGAGGCCTGAGTTCGATCAATTACAGCAACGAACCACTGGTGGTGATTGATGGTGTGATGGGGGGAGATATAAATGCACTTAATCCAGCGGATATCGAATCCATGGATATTCTCAAAGATGCTTCATCCACGGCTATTTACGGTTCCAGGGGAGCAAATGGTGTTATTATTATTTCTACAAAAAGAGGAGTCAAAGGTAAGCCTGTAGTAAGTTATGACGGTTATGTAGGGGTTAAGACACCCGCCCACCTTCCAGACATGATGAATGCCCAGCAATTTTACCAGGCCAGTGTGATTGATAGAGAATTAAATGGATATCCTCAAAACCGGTCATTCACTTCAACAGAAATCGATTTGGTGGAGTCGGGAAGGACTACCAATTGGCTCGATCAAATTTCCGGATCAGCAGTGCAGACAAATCATTCCTTATCAGTGGGTGGAGGAAACGATAATACCAATTACCACTTTTCAGGCGGGTATTTAAATGAAGGAGGGGCCTTAGATCATACTAAATTTAAGCGGTACAATATCAAGGGCAGTTTGGATAGTAAGTTAACCTCCTTCCTGAATGTTGGATTTACGGCTAATTACAGTGTTGCTAAAACAGAGCTAGGTTCCAATGAAGCATTGAGGAGTGCTTACCGAGCACGTCCGACTGGTGTAGCTCTTTATGATGATATCCTCAATCCGGATGAAAACCAGGATTTTTCTTGGAACGGTTATGCAGCTTGGATGGGGATTAACGATAAGCAAGTGTTAAATCCACTCATCGAAATAGATCCTCATAATTTTCAAGATGAAACAAGATCTGATAACTTCTTTGGAAATGCCTATGTAGAGTTGGTTCCTGTAAAAGGATTATCGATCCGTTCCTCCCTTTCAGCAGGCATAAGCAATTCAAGGTGGGGGCAATTCAGGGGTACAATGACCAAGGATCGGGCGACTACGCGATTGCCAAGGGCTTTCCGGCAAACAGATGATGTATCCAATTTTACACTGGATAATATCATCACTTATAAGAAGAAAATTGGAGAGCATGATTTTACTGCTACAGGTGTCCAGAGTACTTTCCAGGAACGAAATGAGGAAATGGACAGCTATGTGGATGAACTTCCCTATAATTCCTTATGGTATGCTTTCGGCACGGGACGGCCTGTCGAATTGGACACAAGGCTGACAGAAAGAACATTGCTTTCCTATATGGGAAGGGTGATGTATGGTTTCAAGGATAAATACCTGCTGACGCTTACGGGCAGATGGGATGGCGCCTCTCAGCTGAGTGAAGGTAATAAATGGGATTTTTTCCCTTCAGTTGCGGTAGGATGGAGATTGGGAGATGAAGAATTTATCAAGAATATAAGTGCTATTTCTGACCTGAAACTTAGGGTAAGTTATGGATATGTGGGAAATAGTGCGGTAAGTCCCTACAGTACACAGGCCAGATTGGCCAAAACGGTTTATGATTTTGATGGATCACCGGCATTTGGCTTTGCTCCTGAGAATTTGGCAGATAAATCGTTGAGCTGGGAAAAAAGTAAAGAATGGAATGTTGGTTTGAATATGGGTTTTTTGAGCAATAGGATAGGATTGGTGTTAGAACTTTATCACAGGAATACGGTGGATTTGATTTATAACGAGCAAATTCCTACTTCTTCTGGCTTTAGCAGCGTGACAACCAATATCGGTGAAGTCGCCAATAAGGGGATTGAGTTAACATTGAATACGGTGAATATTGCCAATAATAAATTCAAGTGGTTTACAAATATCAACTTTGCCAAAAATGTCAACGAGGTAGTTTCCATTGGTAGCGATGGAATACTAGCTGATATTGCTACCGGCCTTTTTGTGGGTCACCCCTTAAATTCCCACTATTCCTATCAGTTTGACGGCATCTGGCAATTGGATGAAGAAGCACAAGCTGCTGAGTATGGTCAGGTGCCGGGATCAGTAAAGGTAGTCGATCAAAACAATGACGGCATGATTTCCTCC
>NZ_BAAHAP010000085.1:0-21978 GCF_054777495.1 Echinicola sediminis
GGCCTAGATTTTTGGTTCTTTTCATCAATGGAAAAGAACAGAAAACAACAGGAACCTTATAAGATTTGGTTACGTGCAACATTGTAGATACACATTTTTTTTTATAAATTCAAAGAAACTCATGGAACTATCGGAAAATTTCATTTGTGGCAACAATCCAGATAATCAGATACTTTTTGAAGCGCACAGCGATGGCATTCCTGATTTAGAATAAAAAGGGGCACCTTTACCTAGGGCTTCCACCCCAGGCAAAGATGCCCCTTTTCTCCACTGACTTACAGACTACAACGAAATATTATTTGTGTAGGGCTCAGATAATTTTACTTATGAGACAGCCACTTTGATATTTAATACCCTAAAGTCTTCAACATACTTTCATTGGTCTGCTCTTCTGCAAACAATCGGTGCTTGATGGATCCATCTGTATCCCGATCAATCAGCACATGTTTGGGGGCAGGAATCAGGCAATGCTGAATTCCTCCATAGCCTCCCAGTGACTCCTGATAGGCACCGGTATGGAAAAAGCCGATGTACTGAGGTTTGTGGTCCTCCTTCTTGGGCAGGTATATATTGTACTGATGCGCCTCAGAGTTGTAGTAGTCCATGCTGTCGCAGGTCAGTCCTCCAAGGTTGATATTATGGTATTCTTCGTCCCAATTGTTTACGGCCAGCATGATGTACTTTTGGTTCAGGCCCCAGCTGTCCGGCAATTGCGTAATGAATGACCCATCGATCATGTACCAAAGCTCCTTGTCATTTTGCAGTTTTTCTTCCAAAACCGAATAAAGCACTGCCCCACTTTCACCAACTGTATAGCTGCCAAATTCCGTGAAGATATTGGGTTCCACGGTATTGTTTTTGGCACACATCCACTTGATGTTTTTGATGATCTGATCGGCCATATACTGGTAATCATAGTCAAAAAACACGTTGGTCTTGATCGGCCAGCCACCACCGATATCCATGGTATCCAGTTCCGGGCAAATGGCTTTCAGGTCTACATATTTCTGGATAAACCTGGTCAGTTCCGACCAATAGTAGGCTGTATCCCTGATACCTGAATTGATAAAGAAATGCAGCATTTTCAGGCTGACATTGGGATTGTTCTTGATCTTGGTTTCGTAAAGTTCAATAATGTCCTTGTAGCGCACCCCCAACCTGGAAGTATAAAAGCCAAACTTAGGCTCTTCATCCGCGGCTATTCTGATCCCTACCTGAAAGGGTACCTTGACATGCTCCAGGTAGTAATCGATTTCGGTCAAATTATCCAAAACCGGAATACAGTTTTTAAAACCATCATTGAGCAAACCTGCTATGTACTCTTTATACAAGTCCCTTTTGAAGCCATTGCAGACGATGTAGGTATCTTTGGTGATTTTTCCTTTTTCGTACAGGCTCCTGACCAAGGGAATGTCAAAAGTAGAAGAGGTCTCGATATGAATATCATTCTTCAGGGCCTCATCCAGCACAAAACTGAAATGGGATGACTTGGTACAATAGCAATACGTGTATTTCCCGTGGTAATCATGGGCCTGCATGGCATTGTTGAAATAGGTCTTAGCATTTTGAATGCTTTCGCTGATCTTTGGCAGGTAAGTAAGCTTCAGCGGGGTACCATAGGTTTCTATGATCTCCATCAAATCCACCCCATTAAACAAGAGCTGATTATCTTCCACCTTGAACTCTTTGGTAGGAAAATCAAAAGTTTGCTGAATTAGGTCAATGTATTTGTTCATTAGGCTTCAAAGGTTAATGACTTAAGAGGGCGAAAATTGCACCAGATAATTGGGATTTCAAAAAGGTAACTTTCTTAAGTAAGAAAATATTTCATGCACCTCCAAATCCTAGGCCCTCTCATTCTGATTTAAAAAAACAAAAACTCCCTGACCGTGAGGCCAGGGAGTAGGATATGGTTATTGTTTCTGGTTTATTAATGCCTTCAGAATTTTAGATCGTTAAATAACAAGCGCTCTTCCAATTGGTGCTTCTCCTGATTGGCCAATACTTTTCTTAGCACTTGCTTGAACCTGATTTCTTCACCTACCATCTTGAAAACTTTCTCCACATATTTCTTGGCGATGGCTTCGTTGGATTTGTAAAACTTCAGGGTAAAGCTTCTGGTTTCATGGATATTTTCCAAAAACACTTCCTTGGGCTGGCCAGCCAGAACAATTCCCCTGAAAAGGGCATAATGCTCGGCCAATTCGCCAGTCAGGCTAAAGTAGATTGCTTGAAAGCTTTTGTTTGCTCCCGGAAAGTTCCCAAAATTAAAGGCCCCTTCCCCTTCTACCTGAACGGAATCATGTTCCTTCAACCAATCATGTACGCTGATGGATTCCTCCGTAGGAAGGTTCCGGATGACAGATTGAAAACTGAAAGTATTGGTGGATAGTGCTGAATTATAGTTAGAAGCTATTGCTGTCATGGTATTTCGTTTTTTAGTGTTACTAGTTTGTCTTTTTTGCCGCTATTGTTTTAGATCAACAATTGCAATGGATGATTTTCTTTTGCTGTAACTCCCGAATTCGTTGTGTGCCCATGTTTTTCATAATTTATAGGTCCTTAATTGATTGAGGCAGGATTTAGCACCTTTTCTCTGTCACGAGGGATAGGTTGCTATAGGTTCTCAGAGCCTGTTCTCTCCCCTATTCTTTATAAATTAGCTACTGGCCTTCGCTGGCGCTTCACTAATAACTTCACCAAAGGTACTACAATTTTTTATAAATACTAATATCCCTATAGATTTTGTAGGGTTTTATTTTTAAAAGTTTTTTCCCGCCTAACTTACAAGGGATCAAAAGCTAAGCTGCAGGCCTTCCTAAGCGCTTTTTACAGAATTAAGCCAAAAAAGTATTCTTACGATGATAATGGAATATATCCCCTGATTTAAAACCCTGGATAAACTATTATCAATTTCCTCTTTAATTGGTCTACTGGTCTATGTCCTTCGCCAAGATCGACATCTCCAAAGACCTGGGTTGGGCTACTCCCCAACTGAAAACCCACTGGCTATGCTATCAACTTTCCGACATTCAAACCTTAAACCCGAATTCCAAGACTTATAAAAAAGTAACGTACAATAGCTAACTTATGAACCTGAGTTCGATTTAAAAGCAGTGAAATAGGATCGCTGCGTCATTGCGAACCCTTTTGTGCTTGGGTAAGTGTGGGAGGAAAGGGTGCGGCAATCTTCTTATTATGAGATTCCCACAGCTTCCTTCTCGCAATCCTACGCCAAGCCTCGGAATGACGTCTTTGAAACTTGAACTGAGATTATGACATAAGTTAGATGGAAACATGCATTTGCTTATCTACGCCACGGCGCACAAGTATTACGGACTTAAAATGCTTTAAAATCAGTCGCTTTGCTTCCCGATTTATCGGGACTGATTTTCTTGCATTTTCAGTCCTTCCCGACAGTAGCCGGGACAGGCTATAACGAATCCTATTGCATAATCCGGGTTAAAACTTTCCAACTACTTATTAAATGCACATTTTTAACTACTTTTGTGGGATTATTTCGGCCTTTGAGAAGAGGGCCGATAAATTACCCAAATAAACCTTGAGATTAAATTCCTATGAGAAACATCGAGCTTGTCGAAGTAAGATCAGAACTAGCTGCAGGTACCCGTGGGGCCAGCTTGGGAGTGGACGCCCTCAAAGTGGCCAGTTGGGATAAAAAATCAAACTTTTTTACCAAGTTTGATCCCATCAATGTTCCTGACGCCAATAATTACCTTTGGAAAAACAATCCCTTTCCCAATGCAAAATACATTGACGGGGTGCTGGAGGTAATCACCAATGTCTATGAAACGGTCAGGAAGTTGCGCCAGGAGAAAAAGTTTCCCATCATCCTGGCCGGGGACCATTCCACTGCTGCGGGCAGCATCATGGGCATCAAAGCGGCCGATCCTGAAAAGAGGCTGGGGGTCATTTGGATCGATGCCCATGCGGACATCCACAGCCCTTATACTTCTCCTTCGGGGAACATGCACGGCATGACCTTGGGGATGTGCCTACAGGAAGACAATCTGGACTGCCAACAGCAGGCCCCTTCGGACGAGGAGATTGCCTATTGGGAAAAGATCAAAAAGATCGGCGGGGATTTCCCCAAGATCAAAGCGGAGGACATCGTGTACATCTCCGTCAGGGATACCGAAAAGCCGGAGGATCATTTGATACAAAAGCACGGTATTAAAAACTTCCCTACCAAAGAGGTCAGGGAAAAAGGAGTGGAAACCATTGCCAAAGAGGCCTTGGCACTCCTAAAAGATTGCGAACAAATTTACATATCGTTCGATGTGGACAGCATGGACAGCTCCATTTCCGTCGGTACGGGCACACCGGTTCCGGATGGATTGACGGTGAAAGAAGCCATCCACTTGAACGAAGAATTTATAAAAGACAAGCGAGTATGTTGCTGGGAAATCGTGGAAGTAAACCCTACTTTGGATTCCGAAAATGCCATGGCAGAAATAGCCTTCGAGGTACTGGAATCCACCACCCATTCCCTGGTAAACAACTTTTGAAGATAAATTTAAAACAAGAATGACCATTCAAGAACAAATTCTAAAAGCCATCAGCCAAGCTTTTGAGACAGCTTTTGATCATCAGGTGGCCCCTGAAACGCTGGCCTTGCAACCTACAAGAAAGGAATTTGAGGGCAACTATACCTTTGTGTTGTTTCCATTTTTGAAATTCACCAAGATGAAGCCAGAAGACAGTGGCGAAAAAATCGGCCAGTACCTGGCAGAAAACTGTGCGGTGGTGAGCGGCTTTAATGTGGTCAAAGGATTCTTGAACATTTCTGTGAACGAACAATCCTGGCTGGAGGTGTTCCAAAAGCTTTATCAGAAAGAAAACCTCGGGCAGCTGCCTGACAAGGGCCAAAAGGTGATGGTGGAATTCAGTTCCCCCAATACCAACAAGCCCCTCCATTTGGGACATTTGAGAAATAACTTCCTTGGTTTTGCCGTGTCAGAAATCTTGGCGGCCAACGGCTATGAAGTAATCAAGGCCAACCTGGTCAATGACCGAGGGATCCATATCTGTAAATCCATGGTGGCCTACCAGCGCTTCGGCAATGGGGAAACCCCTGAATCCGGTGGACTAAAAGGCGACCATCTTGCCGGCAAATACTATGTGCTTTTTGACAAGGCCTACAAAGAGGAGATCAAGGAGTTGGTAGGACGCGGTCTTTCAGAAGATGAAGCCAAAAAGCAGGCCCCGCTCATGCTGGAAGCTCAGGAGATGCTCAGAAAGTGGGAAGCGGGGGATGAGGAAACCGTGCTTTTGTGGAAAACCATGAACGGCTGGGTTTACGAAGGATTTGATGCCACTTACACTAAAATGGGTGTGAGCTTTGACCAGTATTATTACGAGTCAGACACTTACCTGCTGGGAAAAAACATCGTAGAGGAAGGCCTGAAAAAAGGCGTGTTTTTCAAAAAAGACAACGGCTCCGTTTGGGCAGACCTTACGGATGAAGGACTGGACGAAAAACTGGTCCTCAGGGGGGATGGCACCTCCGTGTACATCACCCAGGACATGGGTACAGCTGATCTGAAATACGAAGACTTTAAAATCGACAAGTCGGTATATGTGGTGGGCAACGAACAGGATTACCATTTCGATGTTCTCTTTAAAATCATGCGCAAATTGGGACGGCCTTATGGAGAAGGGCTTTACCACCTTTCGTATGGCATGGTGGACCTGCCTACCGGCAAGATGAAATCCCGCGAAGGCACGGTGGTGGATGCTGATGACCTGATCCAGGAGATGATCGATACTGCAGAAAGCCACACCAAGGAACTTGGCAAAATCGAGGGTTTCTCTGAACAACAGGCCAAAGAGCTGTATGAAATGCTTGGGCTGGGCGCATTGAAATACTTCCTTTTGAAGGTGGATCCGAAAAAACGCATGCTGTTCAACCCTCAGGAATCCATCGAATTCCAGGGAAATACGGGGCCTTTTGTCCAGTACTCCCACGCCCGGATCGCCGCCATATTGAGAAAGGCGGACCAAATCGGCGTGAACTATCAGTTGGATGGATTTGACGCCCTGGACCATATTGAAGAGACCGAAAAGGAATTGATCATTTTGCTGAACAATTTCGAAAAGAAAATTGAACAGGCAGGTGAAGAGCTTAGCCCCTCTGTCATCGCCCAGTACATGTTCGATTTGGCAAAGGAATACAACCGCTTTTACGCAGAACTTCCTATCTTTAGCGAAGCCGACCAAAAAGTCCGAAGCTTCCGCGTGGCATTAAGTGCGCAGGTGGCCAGAACTTTGCAGGCCGGAATGAAGTTATTAGGAGTAAAAGTCCCAGAAAGAATGTAATTATGAAAAACCTAGTTTTTATCTGTGCCATGGTAGCCCTGGTAGCCTGTGGTGCTAAAACAGAACAAACCCAGTCCGATGCAGCCTATGAAACTGCCTCGAAAAGCCAAGCTGACATGCAGCCAAAAACACTCTACGATTTTACCATGACCGACATTGACGGCAACACGGTGGATTTCAGCCAATACAAAGGCAAAAAACTGCTGATCGTCAATGTGGCCTCCAAGTGTGGATATACCCCGCAATACGAGGACCTGCAGAAACTGAATGAGGAATATGGGGATAAAATCACCATCTTAGGCTTCCCTGCCAACAATTTCGGTGGACAGGAGCCTGGCACCAATGAAGAGATCAAGAAATTCTGTACAGGAAATTATGGTGTGACCTTCCCGATGTTTGAAAAAGTTTCCGTCAAAGGCGTGGACAAGCATCCGCTTTACCGATGGCTCTCGGACAAATCCATGAACGGATGGAATGACCAAGAGCCCACTTGGAATTTCTGCAAGTACTTCATCGATGAAAACGGTGAGCTGAAGCATTTCTTCCAATCATCGGTCAATCCTTTTGATGAAGAAATCATCAAGCTCATAGAAGCCTAAAAAGATTGTATATTAATAAGGAAGAGCTTCTGTAATCAGGAAGCTCTTCATCATTTACCCTATTTTACAGTGGACGTCACATTAGCGAACAAGAGGCAGGCCTGGCTGCATGCCGTCAGATTGAGGACCCTTCCTTTGGCCTTGGCCAGCATCCTTATGGCCAGCTTTATTGCCTGGTCACATGGCTTATTCAAATGGGAAGTCTTTGCTCTCGCCGCTTTGACGACTACCCTGCTCCAGATACTTTCCAACCTGGCCAATGATTACGGGGACAGCGTCCATGGTGCGGACAGCGATGAACGGGAAGGACCTATTCGGGCCGTTCAGTCCGGCATCATCCAGCCAAAGGAAATGAAAAATGCTATGATCCTCTTGGGAATCCTTAGCTTTCTCAGTGGAATCGGACTGCTTTACATCGCTCTGGATAGCTGGTTGGTTTTCTTCACTTTTATAGGCCTTGGCTTACTGGCTATCTTTGCCGCGGTGAACTATACTTCAGGCACCAATCCTTATGGCTATATGGGACTGGGAGACATCTCCGTCTTCCTCTTTTTCGGTCTGCTCGGAGTGTTGGGCACCTATTTCCTGCACACCATGAGCTTTTCCACAGCTTTGATCTTACCTGCGGTCTCCCTTGGTTTTTTCAGCACTGCCGTGCTCAACATTAATAATATCAGGGACATTGAGTCTGACCAGAAGGCCGGTAAAAAATCCATCCCGGTCCGCATTGGACGAAAAGCAGCTGTAAAATACAACTGGGCCTTGATACTCCTGGGAAACCTATCGTTGGTCTTATTCTCCATTTTGGAGAACAATTATGGTGGGTTATTGGCACTGGCCGTCACCCCGCTGATGGTCCACATTGCCAGCCAGGTGGACAAAAGGACAAGTTCCAAGGAGCTGGACCCCTTTCTAAAAAAAATGGCCATCTCCACCCTGCTGTGGGTACTGGCCTTTGGTGCCGGACTGCTCGTCTTCGCTTGACATTTGGCAGGGTTGCCGGGCTTGCACCTGTAGCTTAAGAAGGTCTACTACCAAGTCCAATAAGGGGGATTTCCAGAACGCCAGGCAGTCCTTCTGCTTCCTTCCCCCAGTTTTCATCCTCAGCCGACTATGCAATAATCATTTGGCTATTTGATTCGTTTAAGCTGTCATTTTTTCGTACTTTATTACTTTCAAGGCAATAACCTAAATAAGTAACTATGAAAACCATCTTAGTTCCGTTCGATTTTTCAGAAGAGGCGGAAAACGCCTTTGAGTTTGCCAAAGAACTGGCAAGCACCACCAAGGGGAGGTTAAAACTCCTGCATGTCATCGAAATCCCCAGCAGCGTCCAAAATTTCAACACCATGGGGGAAGTCGGCATCGGGGGCCAGGATTTCAACAATATTTTTGTGATAGAACTGGTAGAAAAAAGGAAAAAGCAATTAAAAAAAATCGATGAAGAGAACAAGGGAAAGCCTTATCAGTTTTCTTCAAAAATGACCTTCGGCAATCCTTACGCCGGCATTTCCAATGAGGTTACCGAATCCAAAGCGGACATCATCATCATGGGATCAAAGGGCTCCAGTGGCCTGGAGGAACTGCTGATCGGCTCCAATACAGAAAAAGTGGTCCGGCACGCAGCCTGCCCCGTGATTACCATTAAAGGAAAAGTCGCCCCTTCTGATGTAAAAAATATTATTTTTGCCAGTGACTTCACCGATGAAAATGATGTCATCATTTCCCGGTTAAAGGAAATCCAAAATACTTTGGGGGCCGAACTCCATTTGGTAAAGATTAACACCCCCAACTCTTTTGAGACCAGCCGGGAAAGCAAGGCAAAAATCCAGGACTTCGTCAAAAAGCACCATTTGGAGCAAATAACCCTGGAAATCTATAACAGTGATACCGAGGAAGACGGCATCATCCAATACGCGGAAGACAATAATATTGATATGATCGCCATGGCTACCCATGGCAGGACAGGTTTCATGCACCTTTTGAGCGGCAGTATTGCCGAAGATGTGGTCAACCACTCCAAAAGACCTGTATGGACCATGAAAATGAAGTAAATTTTATGGGCAGAAAGAAAAACAACGATTGGAAGAAAAGAGATGGGGTAGTTTACTCCACCAGTGATGATTTTGAGTATGACAGCTTTGGAGAAGAAGCGGCCGAAACCCTCCCTCCGCAGCAGCAAAACCTCAAGGTCATGCTGGACAAAAAAGCCCGGGGAGGAAAACAGGTCACGCTGGTCACCGGCTTTATAGGCTCCGAGGAAGACCTGAAAGACCTCGGTAAATTGCTGAAAAACAAATGTGGCGTGGGTGGCAGCACCAAAGACGGTGAAATCATCATACAGGGAGACCTCAGAGACAAGGTCCTGGACATACTGCAAAAGGAAAACTACAAAGCAAAAAAATCCGGCGGATAACAAAAAAGGAGTGGCTCATCAAACCACTCCTTTTTAGATTAAAAAATTGAACCACAAACTAAACTCAACACACCATATATAATGAGTTGCATTCTTTTATTTTCGCATACTAACTCATGTACGAATTGATGATGATGTTTGGATTGCCATCAGGTTCATTTAGTAAAAAAAGTACCCCGCTCCAGCCTGTCGAAGGCAGGGATTACGCTGATAAGCGCTGAGATTTAGCAGTCCTCGCTGCAAAAGAGGACTAGGGAGGCAACCGAAACTATATTCCTTTGATATCGTTCATATAATAAAATATATTATCAAATGATAAAAGAAAGAGAAACAAGCACAGAGCACTATAAAAAACTTATTGAAGTTTTAGGCAAAAAATATGTTCGGACCAAAATAGAAAGCCCTTATGACTTTATCTATCTAGCCTCTAAGGGGATTAATGCTGCTATTATTAACAATTTTAGGGATTACTTCAATATTTCCAGAGAGGACACTGCGAACATGTTAAATATATCCTCCCCCACTTTATACCGATGGGTAAAATCCAGTAAAAGCCTGGAAAAGAATTACTCTATATTACTTTTTGAGCTTACTGACTTATTTTTATATGGTCAAGAAGTTTTTGACAGCAAGGAAAACTTTTCTAAGTGGTTGAACCTTCCCAATACTGCACTAGGAGGAATGGAACCACTAGAATTACTTGAGGTACCGGGAGGAATTTCCAAAGTCAAAGACATAATAGGCCGAATAGAGCATGGTGTTTACAGCTAACGCATATGATTGTTTACAGAATAACTGCAAGCAAACATGCTGGAGACATTTCCGGGGCAGGAGCAGCAATGCATGGTGGGAGATGGAATAAAAAGGGAACTCCCGTACTTTACACTGGGGCGAACAAAGAAATAGCCCTGCTTGAGACCATTGTCCATACCCCTCCAATGCTAATCCCAAATCTTGATATTTTGACCCTTGAAATACCTGACTCAATCATAGAATTAAAAATAGAATCACTTCCCAAAAACTAGATGGATTACCCCGCCCCAACTATATTATCTGAAATTGCAGAGAAGTGGGCCGGTGAAGCTAAATCCATTGCTTTGAAAGTCCCTAGTTGTATTATTCAAAGTCCTCATAATTATATCCTTAATTGTAGACATCCAGATTACCATAAAAAGGTAAAAATAGTGGAGAGAAAACCATTTCATTTTGATTCAAGACTAAAAAATTAGTGCCATTCGTTCCATTCGTGAACTTGTATTACAGTTTATAACCTTCCGGCTAAGTCAACAACGATAAATGAAGTTCACCTACAAATCTTGTAAAAAATTAAAATGAACTAATGAAAAAATCAATTTTTATTACCATAACGATAATGACCTTATACTATTTATCATTACTGTTTTTTGGAACGGCTGCATTAAGTCAGAAATTGGGTAAAGACACTAATTCCACATTTTTTCAATATCAATGGACAAGCAACATTAAAGTAATTGGAAACTTTAATGTTGAGGAAATAAGTAAAATATTCCAGAAGCAGAATATAAATATATCGACTGTCCACTCCGAGAATAATAAAGAAATAATTGATTCATTTTTCACACAAAACAGTTACAACTATATGCTGTTGCGTAACTCAAAATATTTACCATTGACAGTTATTCAAGAATCTGAAAAAATGGATGAATATGCTGCCGTTTGGGAAAAGAAATATTTATGGTGTTTTGCATTTTGGATACTTATTGACGATCGAATGATAGGTATTTCATAATTATCGCTGTTATGCACTTTTAAACATACAATGACCTTTAATTCTAATAAGTCATTTAACCCACACCCGGTTAACCTACTATTTTTCAATATATTACAAGAAAAACACGAATAGAATTGTAACAATCTACATTGAAAATTAAAACAATTAAGAAAATTTCCTGAGCTCTTTCAAAGCAACTGAAAAATATTAGTGCAATTCGTGCCATTCGTGGACCAACCTTCCAATTCATAGACTGCTGGAATAAAATCCGCTCCATCCCTTCCGAAAAGGAACTATTTTTCCCTCCCCCTCAATCCAAACCCAAAAAGTCCTTCGTACATAGTAGCAAAGCATATTAGATCTTCATCAGATTCTACCAATTATTATGGCACAATTTAGACTTTTAAGTTTATCACATCAACATACGGATATCACCCTCCGGGAAAAGTTTGCGCTGAACCAGACTGAAACCACCGAACTAATTGCCAAATGCAAGGGGCTTCCCCCTATTTCAGAAATACTGGTCTTATCGACCTGCAACCGCACCGAAATCCTCTACACGGCAGAAAAGGATCAATCGGTGTCCATTTTTGACCTCCTTTGCCAACTTAAGGGGCAAAAAAAACAGCTGGCCAAAGATCATTTTATCAACTACAGCAATGAAGAACAGGTCATGGCCTACCTTTTCAAGGTTTCCGCCGGCCTTCAGTCCCAAATATTGGGAGATGCCCAGATCATCTCCCAGCTCAAGGCTGCCTACGCTTTGGCACAGGAACAGGATACTGCGGGGACTTACATCCACCGATTGATGCATGCCCTCTTTGCCGCCAATAAAAAAATCAGCTCCCAGACGGCCTTTAGAAGCGGGATCAGTTCCGCACCCTATGCCGCCGTAGATATGATAGAAGAGTACAGTAGTATGCTCAAATCCCCCAAAATCGCCGTGCTTGGCTTTGGGGAGATGGGCCAAAATGTATGCAGACACTTGATCTCAAAAGGCTTCGAAGAACTGACCGTGGTCAACCGTACAGAAGATAAAGTAACCCTTTTCAATACCAAGAATAAAACCCAGCTTATTTATAGCAGCCTGGCCCATTTGGCCAGCGTAGTCGAAGACCATGACATTATCATTTCCACACCCAGTGTTCCGGAACCCATCATCACAGCGGAGCACTTTGGGAGCTTCAATCAGGCCTTCAAAGTGCTCGTGGACATATCCGTCCCGAGAAGCGTGGACCCAGCTGTAAAAAACCTCTCCGGACTGATGCTCTTCGACATGGATGACATCAGCAAGGTGACCGAGGAAACCCTGGCCCGGAAACAGGCCAGCAAAGCCCATGTCGAAAAAATCCTGGACGCTTACCTTCAGGAGTTTATGAGCTGGAAACAGGAAAACAAAAACCTGGAGATCATCCGGTCCATGAAATCTGCCCTGGAAACCATTAAGGCAGAAGAGCTGGACAGGTTCCAGAAAGAGGTACCCGCTGAGCGGAATGAGCAATATGAGCTGATCATGAATGCCATGATCCAAAAAATCATCAAAAAGACCGTCCTCACCATGAAGTCCATCACTGACAGCGAAAAACGTCACCTTTACAATTCGATGATAACTCAGACATTTCTTTAAGGAATTATTAATTCTGGTCAAAAAACATTTCGATTTTTTGGATGTTTGCGGTTGATGATTAACTTTGTGACCATATCATGAACAGCATCACAACACATATCTCCAACAACCAACTTTTTGCAGTAATGCATACTGTAACTGTTCATCATTTCCACCATTCCTCCTAAGGAGGAATACTATTTACATATCGCCCCAGAGGCTGTGCGATATCTTGAGCTGCAGCCCGATTGATTCTCAGAATTTCGAAAAGAACTATTCATATTCGTATCTTTATTTCATGGAAAATATTATTCGCATTGCCGTCCAAAAAAGCGGCCGACTAAGTGAAGACTCATTGCGCCTTATCAAAGAATGTGGCATCAAATTTTATAACGGTACCGGAAAACTAAAATCCGTATCCACCAACTTTCCCATTGAATTCCTTTATCTTAGGGATGATGATATTCCCGGATACGTTGCTGACGGAGTAGCTGACCTGGGCATCGTGGGAGAAAATGAACTGGTAGAAAAAGACAAGGATGTAGATGTCCTGAAAAAACTAGGATTTTCTAAATGCCGCCTTTCCCTGGCCATCCCCAAAAGCGAAGAATATACCGGCCTTTCTTACTTTGAAGGCAAAAATATCGCCACCTCTTACACCAAAATTCTCGGTGACTACCTCAATGCCAATAATATCAATGCTGAAATCCATGAAATCAGCGGCTCAGTGGAAATCGCTCCAAGCATTGGTTTGGCAGAGGGCATCTGTGACATCGTAAGCTCCGGATCGACCCTGATGATGAACGGGCTGAAAGAAGTGGAAGAGATCTTCAAATCGGAAGCGGTGTTGATCAGCCACAAAGGCCTCAACGAGGAAAAAATGGCCATTGTGGAAAAGCTTCTTTTCCGCATCAATGCCGTTCAGACCGGCAAAAGCAATAAATACGTGCTGCTGAATGCACCTAACGAATCCCTGGACAAAATCATCTCCCTGATTCCGGGTATGAGAAGCCCAACCATTTTGCCTTTGGCAGAAGAGGGCTGGTCATCCGTACACTCGGTACTGAATGAGGACCAGTTTTGGGAAAACATCGAGGAATTGAGGGCGGCAGGTGCTGAAGGGATTTTGGTAGTTCCGATCGAAAAAATGGTGCTGTAATACAATTCATTTTTAAACACACGAACATGAGAGTCATAACCAATCCGGCTAAGAGCGAATGGAAAAAAGAACTGGCCCGTCCGGTTCAGAAGATGAAGGAGATTCAGAAGATCGTCAAGCCGATTATGCGCAAGGTAAAGCGGCAAGGAGACAAATCACTGAAAAAATTCGCCCTGGAATATGATCATGTAGAAATCAAGGACCTCCTGGTAAGCAGGGATGAGATCAAAGCGGCTTATGAGCTGGTCGATGAGGACTTGAAAAAAGCCATCCAAACGGCCAAAGACAATATTGAAAAGTTCCACGAAGCCCAGGCCACCCCTGAACTTGTAATGGAAGTAATGGAGGGGGTTACCTGTATGAGAAGAAGCGTGCCCATCCAAAAGGTAGGACTTTATGTTCCCGGAGGAACGGCCCCTTTGTTCTCCACGGTACTGATGCTGGGCGTGCCGGCCAATATTGCCGGCTGTGAGGAAATAGTACTCTGTACCCCTCCCAACAAGGAAGGGAAAATCCATCCGGCCATCCTTTATACTGCCGACCTGATCGGAATAGACAAAGTCATCAAAGCAGGCGGTGCCCAGGCCATTGCGGCCATGACCTATGGTACGGAAAGTGTTCCCCAGGTAGCCAAAATCTTCGGGCCCGGAAACCAATATGTCACTGCAGCCAAGCAGCTGGCCACCAAACAGGGCATTGCCATTGACATGCCTGCCGGTCCATCCGAAGTGTTGGTATACGCGGATGAAACGGCTGTTCCGGCCTTTGTGGCCTCCGACCTGCTGTCACAGGCCGAACACGGCGTGGACAGCCAAGTGGTACTGGTAGCTGCATCTTCCAAAGTCGCGGACAAAGTGCTTCAGGAAGTGGAAAAACAATTGGCCAAGCTGCCCCGGAAGGCCATAGCCAAAAAAGCCTTGGAAAACAGTGTGGCCATCATCATGGGCAACCAGGACAAGGCCATCGCACTGATCAACGAATATGCCCCTGAGCACCTGATCATTGCCGTGGACAACGAAGAAGAGGTAGTCTCCAGCATCGTCAATGCTGGGTCGGTGTTTATCGGCAATTTCACCCCTGAATCGGCCGGTGATTATGCCTCGGGAACCAACCACACCCTGCCCACTTACGGCTTTGCCAAAAACTACAGCGGGGTCTCTCTGGACAGTTTTGTCAAAAAGATCACCTACCAAAAAATCACAGAAAAAGGGATCCAAAACCTTGGGCCCACCATCGAAGTGATGGCCAGCAATGAACTGCTGGATGCGCACAAAAATGCCGTTTCTGTCCGTTTGAAATACTTACAAGACAACTTATAATATGGCCTTTGACCTTAACAAGCTCTTACGCCCGCACATAAGGCAGTTGAAGCCCTATTCCTCCGCCAGGGACGAATATTCCGGCAAAGAAGGAATCTTTCTAGATGCCAACGAAAACCCTTTTGGCTCCATCACTTCCGATGATTTCAACAGGTATCCTGACCCCTATCAGCATGCCTTGAAAGAAAAAATCAGCGCGATCAAAAAGGTTCCTGCCGAGCAGATCTTCCTGGGCAACGGCAGTGACGAGGCCATTGACCTGCTCATGAGGGCTTTTTGCAGACCGGGACAGGACAATATCATCATCCTCCCCCCTACCTATGGCATGTACGAGGTCAGTGCAGAGGTCAATGATATTGCCATCAAACGGGTCAACTTAACTTCGGACTTTCAGTTGCAACCGGATACCATTCTGGAAGCGGTGGACGGCCATACCAAAATCATTTTCATCTGTTCCCCCAACAACCCCAGCGGTAATAAGGTAGACCGGAAGGACATCAGAAAGGTAATAGAAGGTTTTGAAGGCCTGGTAGTGGTAGATGAAGCTTATATAGACTTCAGCGATGAGGCCAGCTTCACCACAGAACTGGAAAAATATCCCAATCTTTTGGTGATGCAGACCTTTTCCAAAGCCTGGGGACTTGCCTCCCTTAGACTGGGGATGGCCTTCGCCTCCACGGAAATCACTAAAATCATCAATAAGATCAAGCCCCCTTACAATATCAGCGGACTGACACAGGAGACGGTATTGGCAGCGATCAGCGATACGGCGAAGATGGAGCGGATGGTCAGGGAAATCCTTGATGAAAGGGAATACCTGCAAGGGGCATTTGAGAAAATGGGCCTGATCAAAAAGATCTATCCTACCCATGCCAATTTCCTTTTGGTGGAAGTACCTGCTGCAAAAAAAACCTACGACTACCTGATTGAAAACAAGATCATCGTCAGGGACCGGTCCAAAGTGGTGCTTTGTCACGAATGTCTCCGGATTTCGGTGGGTACCAGGGAAGAAAATGAAAAGCTGATCAATGCCTTACAGCAATGCCCTGCTGAACTGGCCACCGTATAATTTCAAGCCTTTAAGTGATGTAATTGGCCAAGCGCCGGTAAAACCATAAACAACAATGAAAAAAGTACTATTTATAGATAGGGACGGAACCATCATCAAAGAACCACCGGTAGACTTCCAGGTGGACAGTCTGGAGAAGCTGGAGTTCTTCCCCAAAGCCATTTCCAACCTTCGTAAAATCGCCGAAGAAACCGACTATGAATTGGTTATGGTCACCAACCAGGACGGATTGGGCACCGACTCATTCCCGGAGGACACTTTCTGGCCTGCCCAGTTTAAAATGCTCAAAACACTGGAGCAAGAGGGAGTAATCTTTGCGGACATCCATATCGACAAGTCCTTTGAGCATGAAAATGCACCTACCAGAAAGCCGAGGACAGGCCTACTGACTAAATACATGGAGGGTGATTATGACCTGGCCAATTCTTATGTCATCGGTGACCGCAAAACGGACATCCAATTGGCCCAAAACCTTGGTACCCAAGCCATATTTATCGGCGAGGAAGAGACCGAAGGAGCCGCAATAAGCACTACTGACTGGGACAAAATCTATGAATTCCTCCGCCTTCCTGCCCGCAAGGCCAGTGTGGAAAGAAGTACTTCCGAAACCCAGATCAAGATCAGCGTCAACCTGGACGGCACCGGAAAATGCGCCATCGACACCGGACTTCCTTTCTTTGACCATATGCTCGAGCAATTGGGCAAACATGGCGGGACAGACCTGGAAATCAAGGTCAGCGGAGACCTCCATATCGACGAACACCACACCATTGAAGATACTGCTCTGGCCTTGGGCGAAGCCTACCTAAAGGCTTTGGGGGACAAAAAAGGCATTTACCGCTACGGTTTCCTATTGCCCATGGACGATGTATTGGCCCAGGTAGCCATTGACTTTGGTGGAAGACCTTGGATGATGTGGGAAGCGGAGTTTAACCGTGAGAAAATCGGCGATATGCCGACGGAAATGTTCTACCATTTCTTCAAATCCTTCAGCGATACCGCCAAGTGCAACCTGAACATCAAGGCAGAAGGAAACAACGAACACCATAAAATCGAAGCGATTTTCAAAGGCTTGGCCAGGGCCATCAAAATGGCCGTAAAAAGGGACATCGCTGCCCTGAACCAGCTGCCGAGTACTAAGGGAGTACTGTAGGTTGGTCAATGGTGATTCGTTATTGGTTATTGGTTATTGGGTTATTGGGTTATTGGTGATTCGTGATTTCGGATTCGAGCAAATCAACAGTTATCTGAGTTCGTTTTATGAACGTCACTGCGAGGAGGGACGACGCGGCAGTCTCGCTTCGACAGATGATATTGCCTGCCTCATTACCCCCTATCCCCCTAAAGGGGGGAACTTCTCCGGCGCGCCTGTCGGCCTAGACGGATTTGTACAACCGAGAAAAAGAGGCTTTATGCGGAATACAATTGGAAATAAAATTTAAGTATTCGGGTAGATTAAGGTGTCTACGTTCAAAAAAACTTTTATCGAGATTGGCAGACAACGGGTTATGAACTACCATAATTGGAAGATAGGTCTGTAAAGGGATCAAATTAGGCGCTTCTAGCCTTGGTTTAGCACAGAGACATCCAAAACCAACCTGTACTAAGCTACTTGCACTAATCAAAACTTACCCCAAAGGGGTATAATATAAATAACCCCGGGCAAGCCGACGAAGGAGGTGCAACCCGGGGTCTGGGCATACAATGTCTACGTGCATTAGCCGCCAAAATAGTCAATAAGGAAGACTCCTTCCCGCTAATGCCTTTGACCACCTTGGAATACCAACTCAACACCTTAGAGCAGTTTATAAAATCAGGATAAGCTGCCAAGCATCAAAGGAGTACTGTAGGTTGGTTAATGGTTATTGGGTTATTTGGTTATTCATGATTGCGGATTCGAGCAAATCAACATTTATCTGAATTCGCTTTATGAACGTCACTGCGAGTGGGTACAACACGGCAGTCCCGCTTCGACAGATGAGATTGCCTGTCCTCTTTACCTCATTACCCCCTAGAACTTCTCCACCGCGCCTGTCTGCCCAGACGGATCGGCACAACCGAGATTAGTTATTGGGTTATTGGTTACTTGTTATTGGTGATTCGAAATTCGAATAAATTAATCTGACTATCCGAAATTTTGCACCTAGTATAAATGGTACAAAATACCCCCTATCCCCCTAAAGGGGGGAACTCCTCGACCGCGCCTGTCTGCTCAGGCGGATCGGCACAACCTAGAAAAAGAGGCCTGTCATGGTGACAGGCCTCTTTTTGTCGATTGAACCATCAAACCAATTTGGTGTAAATGCTATTGAGTTATTGGCAATTTGTGATTGGTTGGGGAAGCTGGTCGGGATTTGCCATCCCGACCTCCCCATCAAAGGGCTTTGCATCCCCTAAAATCAAAACAATAATAACCTTTGGACTCCCTGGCCTAAATTAAGGAGGGAGCCCAAGGTATCACTTAACCAACTCAACAATTCACCAAATTCGCACTAACCCTGAATAATTGCTCCTTTGAGTCCTTCACCGGTCAATAACACACCAAACTCTCCAATCACAGACTCAGGTACACCTAATTCTGTTGCCGCTTTGACCACAGCACCGATAAACAGGTCATAATCTTCGGCGGTTACCTTGCCCGTCATTCTTGAATTGACCGCAGGGTCATGGGCATCCGCCATGCTCATACCACTGTAAGTGATATTGGTCGAACCGATGGACTGGGCAAGCAAGTCACTGAAATTATTGACCAAAGCCGTATAGCCCGATAGATCTCCGGATCCCACTTCTGCCAACAATACCGGAAAATAAGGCTTCAGATCAGCAAATTCAGGATCACTGGCGATAAGCATGACGGTCTTATCCACTACCAGCTTCAAAGGCGCATAACCGGCCTCCACCATATTATCCGGGTTGAGGGGATCTTCTACCATCACGGTACCTCCAAGACGGGTATAGAGATCGATCATGGTGTCCTCTTCACGCTGGACAATCGCCCCCCTGGTTCCTTCCAGGAGTTCACCCACCGGACCGAGTATGTCCTGGCTACCAAATCCAGCATCAGTCGCTGATTCAACTACCGCCTCCACAAACAGATCAAAATCATCGTTGTCGATCATACCGTTCATACGGTCATTCTTGCTGGGATCATGGGCATCGGCCATGCTCATCCCTCCGTAGGTGAAGTTTTGAGCTCCTGTGGACTGGGCAAGAAGGTCGGTAAAATTCTTCACCAAAGTAGTATATCCAGAGGTGTTTCCGGCCCCAACTTCTGCCAGCAGCACATTGAAATAGGGCTTCAATTCTGCGTATTTTTCATCACTGGCGATCAGCATCACGGTTCCGTCCACTACCACCCTGAGGTTGAGGTAGCCTTGCTCGATCATCTGTCCCTGGTTGTCAGGATCTGCAACCTTGGTCTCCCCTCCCAGCTTGGTAGCA
Source organism: Echinicola sediminis (assembly GCF_054777495.1). Taxonomy (NCBI): domain Bacteria; kingdom Pseudomonadati; phylum Bacteroidota; class Cytophagia; order Cytophagales; family Cyclobacteriaceae; genus Echinicola; species Echinicola sediminis. Next base: position 19,699 of record NZ_BAAHAP010000085.1, read on the forward strand.
TAAAAGGAATCGTCCATTACCGGTGGCTCATAGTCTTCATAATCATTTCCACAGGCAGTAAAGCCCACCCCTGCCAGGAGCATGAGGTAAGCCGTTAGTTGATTTAATTTCTTCATTTTTCTAAAGGTTTATGTGAGAATTATTTTTGAGTAAATGCATTTTCGAAAAAGCTTCCCAACTTATAGGTCAGCGAGCCCCTGTCTATTGCGGGGCAACTCGCGGCCAGCTGTTCTTCGGAAGGCTGGAACAAGGAGGATTGCAACCGGTAATCCTGGTTGACCCTGTCCACCAAATCATGGGGATTATGCTGTTTTCGGTCGTATAAAACGATCAGGTAATCGGACACCCCGTTGACGCGGACATCCCTGACCCCTTCCGTGTCCAATAGCTTTTCCTTAATCGATACGGACTTTAAGGAATCAATATCCTCATTGAAATCTATCTGGCTCATCGCCCAATTGGGGCCCGCTGTCCGGTCATCGGTCACTAAATAAATGTGCAGGGCGAGCAAGGCTGTTAAAAATAAAGCTACAGCTGCCGCCCCGATTAGGATTTTCTTGATCATCGCTCTTTTAGTTTGTTGTGGAAAGATATACGACCCGCCCAAAGGGATTGGATCAGTCAGGGCTGAAAAAAATCTAAAAGCAAGGATGGAATTTCTATATAAGGAGGGTTAAATAGTTGATTCTAAAGGATCTATTTTGGTAATCAGATTATCCACAGTGCTGAACGTAACCAAATTTTATAAGGTTCTTATTGTCTTCTGTTCTTTTCCATTGATGAAAAGAACCAAAAATCTAGGCCATGGAGCCTTCTTCAAATTGAGTGAACTCGTTTTTGATTACGTTCAGTTTGCCTCAATTTGATTTTGTGCCATTTGCTGTAGGCTAAAAATGAGTGGATCTCGCTCGTCCACTTCGCGAGCTAACTCATTTTCTTAACACCTCCATCAACTGTCCCAAAAACGAAGGTTCCAAAGGCCTTTAGGAGGATTTCAGTTAAGTATTTTGTATCATTTGTACTACGTGCAAAACTCCGGAGAGTCAAAAAAAATTAATTCGTGCTAATCCGTGTAATTCGTGGACCCCTATATTCGTGTAATTCGTGGACCCCATCCTATCTATTCCTGCCCCCCTATTGGAATTGTAAAACTATTTCATTAGTTTAACAACTAAACAAATAGCCATGAAACTTTTATATCCCCTATCGCTCCTGCTGCTTTTTTCTTCCTGCAGCGGAACCTTTGACACCGCACAGCGCCTTTTTGATCAACAGCATTTTGAAGAGGCCGTCTCCGAACTGAACTGGATGCTTTTCGTCCAGATGTCCGACACCCGGGCCCTACAGCTGCGGGCCATGAGTTATGAAGCCCTGGAGGAGTACAGCAAGGCCCTTAGGGACTATAAGAGGATCCTGCAGCTAAAGCCCCAAAACGCCTCCGCCTACATGGGGATCGGAAAGGTCCACTGGGAAAGGCGGGACTATGCGCTGGCCGAAAAGTTCCTGTTGCTGGCGGCCAAATATGATCCCGAAAACCCCGAACTCCTGATTTTGCTCAGCAGGGCCATGATCAAGAACGAACATTATGAATCGGCAGACGAATTTTTATTTGCGGCCAAAAAACTGGCCCCGAAAAACCCGTCCATCTATTTCTACCGGGGCATTGTCCAGGCCAACCTGGGGGACCCGTTGACCACAGCAGCACAATTCAATATGTACCTACAATATGCCCCGGACAACCTAAAGGCCCATTACAACCGGGGCTTTGCCTATATGCGCATGGGGGCAACAGATTGGGCCCTGGAAGATTTCAACAAGGTGCTGGCCAAGCAGCCCGACCACTATGAAGCGCTGGCCAGAAGAGCCGTATGCCTGCTGGATTCCGATCCGGGACAGGCCTGCCTGGACCTCAGAAAAGCCGCCCAAAAGGGCAGCAAGTACGCTAAGGAAAATCTGGATAAGTGTATGTGACCATAGAACCCTTAATATCCCAAAGCCATGAATCGTTTAATCGTATTATTCTGTCTTCTGAGCTTGCCAGGCTTTGCGCAAGATTGGGCCTTTGAAAAGCCTGACTACGATGAGATAGCCACCAACATCCGTAAACAAGGCACCCCTTTATTTTATGAGGCCTTAATGCAACGATTTCTGGAGGCTGATTCCACTTTTACACTGGAAGAAAAAAGGCATTTGTACTACGGCTATTCATTTCAAGAGCAATATGCCCCTTATGCTAAATCTGAATTCCAGGACAGTTTATCGCATGTTCTTCAAAAGGAT
>NZ_BAAHAP010000086.1:0-21949 GCF_054777495.1 Echinicola sediminis
GACTCAATATTGTCTAGAGCATAAAAGAAAAGGACCGAAAGTCTTCTTTTTTAATGAAGAGGATCAAATAGAATATATGAATAGTCACAAAGCCTATATAAATCCTACTTCTGAAAAAACTACCATCATCACATTAAAAGAAATTAATGAACAATTGGGGTCTATTCAAGAATTTATTGATTCATCTAAAAACAGAAAAAATTAATCAGAGTTGCGCTATTAAATTAGAGGTCTATCGGAAAGGAAGTTTATGTCTGGAATAAATAAATTCTATTTAAAAGCCAGTTGCCAATCGGCTCAGGTTGAGGCTCTCACAATCCCTACTGAGCATAGCTGAAGTACCACCTTAAGTATAGGTCTTCCCGAATCAAGTTCGGGACAGGCAGGACACGGAGATTCACTGGATTATAGATTGTGATTTGAGGTAATAGGAAAGCATGGATTCATATCCCTTTCTTCTCAGGCGTGACAAAGTGATAGTGGTTATCAGAATCGGACTCTGGGCTACTGCCCATCCCCCCTTTTCTGGTTCCCTCCCTACAGCCTGGCCCCTCGCTAAAATGATCCAAAGGGATCATTTCTTTACGCTCAGTCCTATGCGTAAGCATGGTCTCGGTCCACTCCTAATCTGATCAGGTTTTTACTTTTCCGCTCAGGCTTTTTCCAATTCTGAGGGTAGAAAATTTTAATCAAGAATAAGCAGGGACAGTACATTTTCATCAGAAGGTTGATTTCCAAATTCCCCTTGACTTCCCAAGTTTAACTAATATTAAAAAATCCTATTTATGCAGTAAGGAACTTGAGGAGACAAAAATCTCGATATAAGGACAATAAGATCACTGCTTGGCTTGAAGAATTTGAATATAAAACGCTAACTTTCCTTTGCCATTTGGGCTCTTGCCCCTGCTTTTCTTGATGCCTGTAACCTGTTCAATAACTACCTGATCATAAAAAAGCCCCAAACCGACAAATCCCTGTGATTATGGAAATAAATGAAACCTTAAGGGAACAGATTTTTGAGATAATAAAAAATCAACTCAAGAATAATGAGCCTCCCGAGACGAAGGCCACCTATGACAGACTGTTGAAAAAAGGATTTAATGATTTCCAAACCAAGCAGATGATCGGGCAATGTGTAGCAGTGGAATTGTTTGATATTATCCAAAATGGAAAACCCTACAATAACGATCGGTACGTCAAGAACTTACTAGCTTTACCCAAAGAACCTTTCGAATAGACAGAAATTTACTCAGCAAAAAACAGTCAAGCGGCGTGTCACCCTAAAATGGGATGTTTTAGTTGGAAGGAATCTATCTGTCAATACTAAAAAGGGATTAAAAAAGAATATGGCCGGCAAAAAGATAATTTATCTAGTAGGTAGGGATAACTGGCAAAAAGACATCCACCTCAGGAACACTTTGGTGGATTACCTAAAAGCAACAGGAAACGAGATAAGGTGGGAAGATCCAGCGGGCAACCTGCTTTATGCATTGAGAAAATTTGACAAGCAATTTTCATGGATTCCTTCATTTCTTCATGGGTTGGTTTTGCATGGTTTACGGTTATTTTTTGGGCTGTTACATCCGAGCTATTTTGGTTACCTATCTGACAAAAGGCATCCATCACCCGAATTACGATCAAAAAGATTAAAGGAAAGTCTTTTGAAATTGGGGAGTGGAAAAGAAATTGTGGTGGTTTCCAGATCGGCAGGAGGCAGATTCTCCTCCTTAATTGCTGATTCTTTGAATCTTCAGTATATCATTTGTCTGGGATATCCCTTCAAGCATCCCAATAAAAACATCGAACCGGAACGCTATCTGCATCTTGAAACAATAAAGACCCCAATGCTGATCATCCAAGGTGAGACGGATGAATACGGTGGGAGAGAAATAGAGGAAATATATCGCTTTAGCCCAAGTGTGGAAGTGTTGTTTGTCGAAGCCAATCACGACTTTAAACTTACTGAACAGGACTGGAAACGGGTTTTATCCAAATTGGATGGAATTTTCTTCAACGGTGTGGAAGGTTTGAAACATGCATAACCTCCTCTCCATCGATTTCCTTAGCAAGGAGACTTCTCTATAGTACTTATCCATTGTATCCCAATTACAAATTGATAGTAGCCGTTAAAAATCACCTGTATTTGACTAAAAATTCATCTGGGTGAAGCTTCCAAACTCCACCCAGTATAAAGAATTCTGCCTATCCAGAATTTTGTACGTATTAAATATGAAACAAAATACTTAATAGAAATCCTTCTGATGGCCTTTGGAGCATTCGGTTTTGGGACATTTGATGGAGGCGTTAAGAAAATGAGTTAGCTCGAGAAGTGGACGAGCGAGATCCTCTCATTTTTAGCCTACAGCAAATGGCACAAAATTAAATTGAGGAAAACTGTTCGTAATAGAAAACGAATTTACTCAATTTGAAGAAGGCTCCGTGGCCTAGATTTTTGGTTCTTTTCATCAATGGAAATGCGTAGCATTCATGAAGACCTTTAAGAATAAATCAATACCTGAATAAAAGAACAGAAAACAATAAGAACCTTATAAGATTTGGTTACGTGCAACATTGTGGACACAAAGTTAAAGAATTCTTACTCCCTTCTAAATCAACCCCTTAATAAAAGGATCCTCATAATCCTCTATAAAGGCCAATACATTATCGTACTGCTCAAAGTCCTCCTTTGGGTGGGCCGTGGTCAGCACCACCGCTTTCATCCCTGCATTCCTGGCTGCTTCCACCCCTTTGGGCGCATCCTCAAAAACGATGCAGTCCTCAGGTTCCGCGCCCAGGGCCTCCGCTCCCAAAAGAAAGGTCTCCGGGTGGGGCTTGCTGACCGCCACATTATCTGCAGTGATGATGGCCGAGAAGTATTTTCTGATATCCAGGTTGTCCAGGGCAAAGTCCACATTGTAAGGAATAGCAGCTGATCCTATGGCCATTTTGATACCAGCTGCCTGGGCTTTTTCAAATAGCTCGCCCAATCCTTTAATCAAAGCCAAATGGGGCAGGTATTCCTCTTGGTATCTCCTTTCTTTTTCCATGGACCAGTCATTGGCCTCCTCCAGGGTAAAACGACCTTTGCCAAAGACCCTTTCCAGCACCTCCGGGTTTTTGCCATACATCTCCACTTTCACCTCTTCCCAAGAAAGGTTCGCTCCGAGATCCTCATTGAAAAGTTTGTGCCAGGCCTTGGTATGGAAATGCATATCGTCTATTATCGTTCCGTTCAGATCGAAAAGAAAAGTCAAGTTCTTGTTGCGCATCATTTTATTCGTTATTCAAGTGGTTCAAATAGGTGGATTAAGCTTTTTAAACATCCCCTCAGACCAAATGGTTTCTTGTGTAAAGATAAAAACACATTATTCTTCAGAAACATCACTTCCACTAGGGGCCCTATCCTTCAAAGGGCCGCGCCAGTAGTTTGGCCATCCAACATTAGCCCCCAGTTACACCTTACTCCCCTTGGCACCCATTTTTTCTGTTCCGCAGACAACATTTACCATCCCAAATAATTGGACATTTATACGGCTTAGATTACTTTAGTCCTATACAAACACCTTCTTTTCACAAGAATTTTATACGTCCCACTTCCATGATGGATTTCACCAAACCTTTTTCAGCACTTCCGCCCTCTGTGCAGGAGGAAGTAAAGTTCCAGTTTAAAGCGGTAGATTTCCCTAAACCTCAACGGATCTATCTTCAAAACCATTCTGGAATTGAAGGCTTTGACTTTATCCTTCAGGGAGGATACGAAGGTTTTTTCTATGACCGCAACCAAAAGAAGAGAAGAATAGAACAATACGGAAAAGGTTCGTGGTTTGGCGGGATTTCCTATCTGTACAACAAGGGGATTTCTTTACAAACGGTAGACACCATGGAAAACACCAAGGTGCTGCGTCTGGGGATGGAAAAATTCTTTCAGCTTTGTCATGATCACCCTGATTTCAGGGAGCATTTTGTCAAAGAATACGGAGAGCGCATGCTTGACCAGGAGTTTGTCCACTTTATCAAAGGGGCCACCTACTATCCCCAGCAGAACAACATTACCTCAGACAGCTTTTACTCGGACAAGGTGGACTCGCTCAACCCCCGGGGACTGGTCACCTGCCAGGAAAACACCCCGATTTTAGTGGCGGCAAAAATCATGGGGGCAGAAAAAACCAGCTGTATCTTCGTCAAGGACGATTCGGAAAGAATCATCGGATATGTCACCGACATCACCCTCCGGGACAAAGTCATTGCCCAGAATATCCCTACCTCTTCCCCTATAGGCCAGGTCCTGGAGAAAGACATGGTTTCCATCGATACGGATGCGCACATCTACGAAGCCTTGCTCTTGATGTTCCAGACCAAAACCCGTTATCTTTTGGTGGCCAAGGCGGGTGAGTATGTTGGCTTTATTTCCAGAAACAAGCTGCTCAGTGAGCAGTCCCATTCCCCTTTCCTTTTTATCCAGTCGGTAAAACAGGCCACGACCATCTCGGAACTCAAAGAAAAATGGGCCCAGGTACCGGCCATCGTCGAGCAGTTGCTGCAGCGGGGCGTAAAATCGGAAACGGTCAACCAGGTGGTCACCACCGTGTCTGACACCATAGCCCTGCGCGTGATCGACAATGTCCTGTATGAAGTGGGCCCTGCCCCCTCCAAATTTGTCTTTATGGTACTGGGCAGCGAAGGGCGTAAGGAACAGACCCTCAAAACCGACCAGGACAATGCCATCATCTATGAGGACAAGGCCAATGAGCAAAGGGAACTTGTCCGGGAGTATTTCCTGGATTTTGCGGACAAGATATCTGAACAGCTGAACACCATCGGCTTTAGCTTTTGCAAGGGAGGCTTTATGGCCAAAAACCCCAAGTGGACCCACTCCCTCTCCCATTGGAAAAGAAACTATGATGCCTGGATGACGGAATCCTCTCAGGAAACCGTGATGAAATATTCCACTTTTTTTGACAAACGCCCAATATACGGGGACTTCTCCATCCTGGAAGAGCTCAACGCATACATGGACCAGCAGCTGAATGTCCCCTTGGAGCGCTTTTTCTTCAATATGGCCACCAATGCATTGCAGTATGAGCCTCCCTTGACCTTCTTTAAGGGCATCCGTACATTCACCATGGGTGAACAAAAGGTGTTCGACATCAAAAAGGCCATGACCCCCATTGTGGATATCACAAGGGTATTTGCCCTCAAGCATAAGATCTTTTTGACCAATACCGGGGAGAGGCTGGACGCCCTGGCCAAGGAAGGACACATCACCGAAGAAGAACTGCTCGAGTTAAAGCAATCTTACTACTACCTGATGGGCCTAAGGCTGGACAGACAGGCCAAGCAGATCATGCTGGATAAGGTAGAACCGGAAAACTTTGTCAGCATCGAAAGCCTTACCAAAATTGAAAAAGTCACCTTGATAGAGATTTTCAAAGTCATCAAAAACTTCCAAATGAAAGTCAAGATCACCTTTACCAATACCATATTTTAGGCCTTTGGCTATTGTAACAGATCACAGAACAGTTGTCGCTGACCAGTGGTCTTTTCGCTAAAATAATCCAACACGTGTATCCTCCGTTTTAGTTACTTTTTAGTAAATCTGACTATCCGGGATTCTGCACGTAGCATTAATAGAACAAAATACTTAACAGAAACCCTTCGGAAGGCCTTTGGAGCATTCGGTTTTGGGACAGTTGATGAAGGCGTTAAGAAAATGAGTTAGCTCGCGAAGTGGACGAGCGAGATCCACTCATTTTTAGCCTAAAACAAATGGCCCAAAATCAAATTGAGATAAACTGATTGTAATCGAAAACAAATTTACTCAATTTGAAGAAGGCTCCATGGCCTAGATTTTTGGTTCTTTTCATCAATGGAAATGCGTAGCATTCATGAAGACCATTAAGAATAAATCAATACCTGAATAAAAGAACAGAAAAACAATAAGAACCTTATAAGATTTGATTATGGACAACATTGCGAATACATAAATTAGTAAATTAGTATTACCTAAATCTTGGATCGCTATGGATTACATCGATTACTATAACATCCTTGGAGTAGACAAAAATGCTTCTGAGAGCGATATCAAAAAAGCCTACAGAAAGCTGGCCCGTAAATACCATCCGGACCTTAACCCGAACGATAAAGAAGCCGAAAAACGGTTCAAAGAAATCAACGAAGCCAATGAAGTCTTAGGCAATTCCGAAAACCGAAAAAAATACGATCAGTACGGCAAAGACTGGAAGCATGCCGAGGAATTCGAAAAAGCACGGTCCCAGCAGCGCCACTATCAAAGCCATCAAAAACGGGATGATCCTTTCTCGGGCTTTTCCGGAGGCGGTTACTCTGACTTTTTCGAATCTTTATTTGGCCATGCCACATCGGGATCGTCCTTCCGAAGTTCCGGTCAGGGCATGAAATTCAAAGGTGCGGACTATAATGCAGAACTTCACCTTGACTTAAAGGACGTTTACAGAACCCATAAACAGACCTTGACCGTCAATGGCAAAAACATCCGGCTGACCATTCCCGCCGGTGTTGAAAACGGTCAGGTCATCAAAATCAAGGGCCATGGTAGCGAGGGGGTCAATGGCGGTCCCAGAGGGGATTTGTATATCACTTTTGTCATCAGTAACCACACTCCCTTCAAGCTGCACAATAGCAACCTCTATACAACAATCGACCTTGACCTGTACACCGCTTTATTGGGAGGAGAAATCACCGTGGAGACTTTTGACGGCAAAGTAAAGCTCAAGGTGAAGCCAGAAACACAAAATGGCACCAAAGTCAGGCTTAAGGGAAAAGGCTTCCCTAAATACAAAAAAGAAGGGGAATTCGGTGACCTGTACATCACTTTCAACATCAAAATCCCCACACACCTAAGCAGTAAAGAAAAGGAGTTGATCGAAGAACTCTCTAAACTCAGATCCTCATGACTTCAGAAAATCTCATCCCTGTAAACCGTTTGTGTACTTTATACAAAGTGGAAATAGCCTTCTTTAATGAGTTGAGCGATTCCGGGCTTATCCATTTAAAAACACTGGACCGAATGCATTATATCCATGAAGATGAAATTGTCCTTGTAGAAAAAGTGGTCCGCCTGCATCAGGAATTGGACATCAATACTGCCGGAATCGAAACCATTATCCATTTACTCAGAAAAGTCGAGAAACTTCAAACAGAGCTTCAGGATATGCAGAACCGCCTGAAACTCTACGAGGATTAAACCCTAAGCCATAAAAAAAGCAGCACTCTTTAGCGCTGCTTTTCAGTTTATTTTCAGGAAAACCTGTTATCCTTTTTTCACCACTTTGGAGATCAACGATACTTTCTCAATAGGCTCGGTAGCATTGGAATAAATCCTCACTACACTGTTTTGATTCCCCATTTTTCCCGCTGAATTGAAGGTTACCTTAATTTCGGCACTTCCCCCTGGAGGAATGGGCTCTTTTGGCCAGCTGGGAACGGTACAGCCACAGGTGGCCGCTACATTGGATATTTTCAGCACCTCAGTCCCGGTGTTGGTCAACTTAAAAGTATGCTCCACCTTGGTACCTTGAGTGATTTCACCAAAATCCTTGGAGGTTTCTTTAAAAGTAATCACCGGGCCTTTCACCTCTTCTTTTTTTGCCTCGGCTTTCTCTTCTACCTTTTGTTCCTGCGCCTGGACTGCAAAAGCCAAAAACGCGGCGACAAACATTAGAAATAGCTTTTTCATCTTCTTTCTGTATTTGATATGGTTTAACTCCGTTCAATTACTGTTCCAAATTCAAAGGAACATTATCAGGACGATGTTTTTTACTTTAACGTCCCTAAGGATTGTAAAAGTTTCGATTTTTTAACTAATAACCAAGTTGTCCCCTTACAATCTGCTACAATCAACACAGATTTCTTCAGCCCACAAAAAATTTAGGATTGAAATTCACCAGGAACAATTCATCCGTTGCCCTGGTGACCGCAGTATACAGCCATCGGATATACTCTGTATCCAGTTGTTCCTCGGTAATATACCCTTGGTCCACAAATACCGCATTCCACTGGCCACCTTGGCTTTTATGACAGGTAAGCGCATAAGCAAACTTCACTTGCAGGGCATTGAGATAAGGATCCTTCCTGATGTATTCCCGCTGTTCCTTTTTATTGGCCACATCGGCATAATCCTCCACCACCTGTCGGTAAAGTTCCCTGGACTCCTTATTTTCCAAGGATGTACTGGCACTGTACAGCGTATCCAGGATCACCTTAGCTTCAAAAAAAGGTTCGTCGGGATAATCGATCAACCGCAATTCCAATGTGGCAAAACGCAAGCCATATACTTCCTCAAAAGAACGTACCTTGGTCACTTCGACGAAATCCCCATTGGCCAGAAAGCTGACCTTGTCGGATTCGGCCATATAAGTGTAATTATTTCTTACGATCATCAGGATGTCTCCGGCCGCTATTTCATCCTCGTAAAAATGGATGGTCCTTCGGATGTACTGGTTGTATTGAACAGCAGTTTTATTGGAACGGGTGATGATGATGGTATTTTCCACACCAAATTTATCATAGGCATACCGCAAACCTTCTTCCAGCCTTTCTCCGGTCATCTTATAGAAATCCGGGAAGCCCTTGGCACTGAAAGAGATGACGGGCTGTTCCTTGACCACCTCACTTCTCAATCGGGTGGCATTGTACAAAATGCCGGAATCCAGCTGCTGCCTCATCACCTCGGTCAACTCAGCTTCCAGCACATCCAGTCCATAGTGATGGGAAAGGTAGCCACCATCCAGTGCGGGACTGTTTTTACTGCCAACAGGGGGAAGCTGTGCGGTGTCCCCTATTAAAATCAGCCGGTTTGAAGGGTGCTGAAAAACATATAAGATCAGATCCCTCAAGAGATTGCTTCCTCCCAATGCATCATCCGATAGCATGGACGCCTCATCCACAATAAAAACCGTATTTTTATAATAGTTTCGCTGAAGATCAAAACCACTGCCCATGCCCCCTTCATCATTTTTGGGCCGGTAAATAATCTTGTGGATGGTAAAGCCCATTCTTCCGGAATAGGCCGACATCACCTTGGCCGCCCTCCCAGTAGGAGCCAACAGCAAGGATTTAAAATTCAGTGCAGGCAGGGATCTGACCACCGCCGCAATCACGGATGTCTTGCCGGTACCGGCATATCCACGAAGAATAAATGTCGGCTTCCGGTCAAACTCCGGATCAAAAAAAGTATCCATCTGCCCAAAAAAACGTGCCTGCCCGGAAGTGGGCTGGTGCGGAAATTTTTGCCGCATCAAAACGGAGGGCTTTGGTAGATGTTCCTTATCTTTATTCATCAAAAGCGAATCTACAGCTTAAATGCAGAATATTGAAAAAGAAATCCAGGAGAAATTCGGGGGGTGCTTACGTGTCAGGGTCAACGGCATCTTGATCCAAAACGACAAGATCCTGATGGTCAAACACCGAATGGGTGAAAACAGGTATTTCTGGAACGTGCCCGGGGGCGGGATGAATTATAATGAAAATGCCCATCGTACTTTAATTAGAGAATTCCTGGAAGAAACCGGGCTGGCTATCGGTGTAGGAAGTTTTCTTTCCGTCTCCGAATTCTTGGATCCCCCTCTTCATGCGGTAGAGCTTTTTTTTAGCGTTTTCAAAAAGTCCGGCCATCTGATCAAAGGAATCGACCCTGAATTGGACGCTGACAGCCAACTCCTTGAGGAAGTTCGCTTTATGGACATCGATGAAATAAGCAGGATCAAAAAGGAAGAAAAACACCGGCTTTTTTGGGATATAAAATCGGTCAATGATATAAGAATATGGAAAGGTTATTTTAATTTTGAAAATAAATGCATAAAATAGCACCTTGTTAATACCGTCAACCTTTATATAAGAAGAATAAATCGACTGAAAAAAAATGAATCTGACTAAAATCTTATCTGCTGTTTTTCTACTAGCTGCATTGGCAGTTGGTTTTCTGCTCTACAAAGGCGTAGATGATGTCATGCAAGAAGAAAAACGAATTGCACGAATCGAAGCGAGAGTGATTGAAAAACTTCAAATGCTAAGAGATGCCCAATCTGCATACTTGGCAACCAAAGGTGAATATGCCGGAAGTTGGTCGGAACTGAAAAACTTCATTGAGGATGGCCAAATCTTCATTGTCCAAAAAACGGAAGAAACCAAGCTGTTGGATTATGGTGAGGAAGAAACTACCATAACTTATGACACCCTTGGTTCTGTCAATGTAATGGACTCTCTCTTCAACGAAAGAAAATACCCTGAGTTCAATTTAGAAGCATTGAATGTCGTTCCTGGATCAGGAGGAAAAACCTTTACCTTCTTTGCTGACAAAGTGGAAAGAGGTGCCAACAAGGTCTTGATTGATGTTTTCGAAATCAGAGACCCTGCCCCGGTAAATCCTGAAAGAAAAGCCAACAATAACGAAAAAGCGTTAAGAGTAGGATCTAGAACAGACGCTTCTACTTCCGGTAACTGGGAATAACTTTGACGAAGTCAATAAAAAATACGCACACAGAATTTCATAGCGATAAACTTGATGTAACTGCTACATCAAGTTTATCGCTTTTATTATGTGAAAGGCGATTTACCGTGATCGCCAAAAACCAAAACGGATCCGTTATTGGGATCAACATCTATCCTTTTCAGGAGCCTGAAGAACTCAGCCACATCTTGGAAACGGACATTTTTCTCAACACCCCCCACGAAGAAAACAGGCTTTTTGTTTTCAACCAGAACTTTTGTCTGGTACCGGGAATGCTATTTGACCCAAAACAGCTGAAAACCTATTTGCAATTCAGCTCTCCTATAGATGACCACAAGGTTTTCTATGATGGTCTGGAAAACAACAAGATCCTGCTTATCGGAAGTATGGAGAAAGCCATTTTCCGCCTGTTGTCAAAAAAGCTCCCCAACCTACACCCTAGCCACGGCAGCTTACTGGTAATGGAATACCTGCTTCAGGAAAGGGGGGAAATGCTTAACCAGGAGATTTCCATCGTCATAGAGCAAAACCAGGTTTATATCGCGGGCTTTGCCAATAAAGAACTCAAACTCTTCAACCGCTTTGAAGTTTACAATAACCAAGACTTCCTAAAATACACCTTCAGTGTCCTCCATCAGCTGGCCTTTGACCGGATGCACTGCAAGATCACCCTGTTAGGAAACCTTGAAGACATCGGCGTTCAAGAGGAAATCCTTGGCCAATACTTCAAAAACCTTGTCATCAACAGCCCCCGGACCAATCAAAATTACCTGATCGGTGCCGAAGCTTTCAAAGAGACGCAAAATCTCGCCGCTTTTTGGACTGTTTAATGTATACATCATGAAAAAAACCGCCATTTTTCCAGGCTCATTTGACCCTTACACCAATGGACACCATGACATTGTGATGAGAAGCCTTGAGCTCTTCGATGAAGTCATCATTGGGATTGGTTATAATTCCTCCAAGAAATCCAGGTACTTTGACATTGAGTTAATGGTCGAAAAAATCGAGGAGGTCTACCGGGACATCCCTGCGGTAAAAGTCGTGGTCTATAATGAACTGACCTCTAGCCTGGCCAAAGCACACGATGCCAACTTCCTCATTAGGGGATTGAGAAACACCACTGATTTTGAATACGAAAATACGATTTCCCAAATGAACCGCTACCTCAACGAAAGTTTGGAAACGGTATTCTTGATCACCTCTCCACAATATGCTGCGGTCAGCTCCACTGTTATTCGTGAAGTTCACCGATACGGAGGCAGCGTCAATGACTTCCTTCCCTACGAAGTCTGAACATCCGGCACTATCCTTAAAAATCGCTTGTACAAATACCTCATAGAAGGGTAAGAGTTTACCAAGGCCGTTTTGGCCTCGTGGTGGCTTAGCCAGCGGATATCCTCAATGCCCTCTTCCTTTTGGGGCTGCATGTGGGAGTCATCCTGACAATCCATCACATACCAGTAGGTCTTCTTGAGTATGCTTTTTCTATTGTGCGTATAGGTATGCCAGGTATTGCAGATTTTTTCTCCGAGATTGACCTTGATGGAACATTCTTCTTCCACTTCCCTAACGGCACATTCTTCCGGCGTTTCCCCCTTTTCAAATTTACCCTTTGGCAAGTCCCATTTGCCCAATCGATGGATAAAAAGCACCTTTTCCCCCTTGGTCACTATGCCACCTGCAGCCTTCACAATACTGAATCGGCTTTTGATGAATTTCTTCAGGGCCTTTTCGTCTTCAGATACTATGGTAATGGAATCCAGGTTCTTTAGCTTTCTTGTCCTTAGTAAAAAAAGAAGCTTGATAATAATATCCTTGGAGGGGTGGGTGATCAAAACATCATCATGAAAATCAGCATAGGGAGGGAGGTCTTTTGGATTGTCATATACGCACTCAAAAGTTTTTTCCTTTGACAAACTTTCAGGCGAAAGCACATCCAGCGGCTTATCATTGATGAATATCTTCATAGGTCTGACTTTGTAAGTCAAAATTGCACAATTTTCTTAGGCATCACAACCGTCCTTACATTTTTATCAATTAATTTTGGGCCATGGAATTATTTAGCAAAGACACCGCTGGGCAGGTCGCCCGCAAACTACTCGATATCAAAGCCATCAGACTTCAGCCCAAAGAGCCTTTCACTTGGGCATCAGGCTGGAAGTCCCCTATCTACTGTGACAACCGCCTCTCCCTTTCATTCCCGGAAGTGAGAACCTATATCAAAGGCCAATTGGTCGAGGCCATCAAAGCCAACTTCCCCGAAGCTGAAGGCATTGCGGGAGTAGCCACTGCCGGCATTCCCCAAGGAGCGCTGATAGCGGAGGAAATGTCCCTGCCCTTCATTTATGTACGTTCCAAAGCAAAGGGACATGGCATGGAAAACATGATCGAAGGCAAGGTGGTGCCCGGGCAAAAGGTAGTGGTAATAGAAGATTTGGTATCCACCGGCGGTAGCTCTTTGAAAGCCGTAGAGGCCTTAAAAGCCTCTGGGTTTGAAGTATTGGGAATGGCGGCCATCTTTACCTACGGGTTTGATGTGGCCAAAAAGAATTTTGAAGAAGCGGGCATCAAGCTGGTTTGCCTCAGCGATTACGAGGCCATGCTTCCTCAGGCAGTCGCCGATAGCTATGCCTCCGATGAAGACCTAAAGTCTTTGGCCGAATGGAGAAAATCCCCCGACTCCTGGGGTAAATAATAACACACCACCTAATAGTGCCTCACTGAATCCGCTGCCTGTTGGCAGTCCTTTCAGTGAGGCACTATTTTTTTCACTATACCCTATCTCCTCTTCTCTACGGACGATAATCCCCCGCGCCCTCAGGTGCCCTTCATGCATCCCTCCCTACAACCGCACTTCTGAGTTCGCCCCCAAGGAACGGCAATAGTTCAGCCTTTCATACAGAAGCACTACCTTTTAACAAAAACCGCCTCCACATCGTAAAATATTGCTTATTATTGCGACGTATAAACTCAATAAAAAGAAAATGAAAATAAATAATATTATTATTCGTTATGTTATTGTTTTATTTTTCATCGCATTAAACACGAATATCCTACCTGGTTTTGCTAAAGAAGCAGGTTTTTCAAGGTCCCCAGTAAAGCCTGCGCAGGTTGTGGTGGACCTCAAAAAAGTCAATGCGACCACCGTAGAGGTCCTACTTGACAACGGTCACACAATGCTGTTTGACTTTTATGCAGACCATATTTTCAGACTCTTTCAGGACAATTCAGGAAAAGGTATGCGCGCTCCGGAAGCCAAACCTGAGGCCCAGATCTTAGTGGACGAGCCCAGAAGGCCGGTCAAAGCGCTTAATACCTCCAAAGACAGCCGGCTAGCGGTGATTACTACGGAAAAATTAAAAATCTCCATTGAAAGAACTACGGGGCTTTTCAATGTCGTTGATTTACGGACTGGCGCAACTGTGATAGAAGAGTTGGCTCCTATTACCTTTGAGAAGGACAAAACCCAAATGACTTTAAAAGAAGGTCAGGCAGAATACTTTTATGGAGGCGGAGTACAGAACGGCCGCTTTTCACACAAAGGGAAAAGTATTGCCATTGAAAACCAAAACAGCTGGACCGATGGAGGAGTAGCTTCCCCCACCCCATTCTATTGGTCCTCCCAGGGCTACGGCTTAATGTGGTATACCTTCAAAAAAGGCCAATACGATTTTGGCGCCCAGGAAAAAGGCTTGGTCAATCTCCACCATGAAACGGATTATCTGGACGTATTTTTCATGGTAAATGAGGGGGCGGTCAAGTTGCTAAATGATTTTTACCAGCTGACAGGCCAGCCAGTATTGTTGCCCAAATTCGGATTTTATGAGGGTCATCTCAATGCATATAACCGTGACTATTGGACAGAAAACGAGAAAGGAATCCTTTTCGAGGACGGCAAACGCTACAAAGAAAGCCAAAAGGACGACAGTGGAATCAAAGAATCCCTCAACGGGGAAAAAGACAATTACCAGTTTTCTGCCAGGGCTGTCATTGACCGGTACAAGCGTCACGACATGCCACTGGGCTGGATTCTCCCCAATGACGGCTATGGTGCGGGCTATGGACAGACGGAGACATTGGATGGCAATATCCAAAACCTGAAAGAACTGGGTGAATATGCCCGTCAAAACGGGGTTGAAATCGGTCTGTGGACCCAATCCGATCTGCACCCAAAAGAAGGGGTAAGTGCATTATTGCAAAGGGACATCATCAAAGAAGTGCGTGATGCAGGAGTCAGGGTATTAAAGACGGACGTAGCATGGGTAGGGGCCGGATATTCCTTCGGCCTTAATGGGGTGGCCGATGTAGGCCAAATCATGCCCCAACACGGAAGCAACGCCCGACCATTCATCATCTCACTGGATGGCTGGGCCGGCACGCAGCGCTATGCCGGCATTTGGTCAGGAGACCAAACGGGCGGCGTATGGGAATACATCAGGTTTCACATCCCTACGTATATTGGATCTGGCCTGTCCGGACAGCCTAATATCAGTTCAGATATGGATGGAATTTTTGGAGGAAAAAACCCCATCGTAAACATCCGTGATTTTCAGTGGAAAACCTTCACCCCCATGCAGCTCAACATGGATGGCTGGGGAGCCAATGAAAAGTACCCGCACGCCTTGGGAGAACCGGCAGCATCCATTAACAGAAATTACCTGAAGCTCAAATCGGAGCTTATGCCCTATGCCTACAGTATCGCCAAAGAAGCCGTCGACGGTCTTCCCATGATCCGGGCCATGTTCCTAGAGGAAAAAAAACCATTCACCCAGGGCATTTCCACCCAATACCAGTTTATGTATGGCCCCAACTTTCTGGTGGCCCCCATTTACCAGGAAACCAAGATGGATGAAAATGGAAATGACATCAGACACGGCATTTATTTGCCCGAAGGTCTTTGGGTGGACTATTTCAGCGGTGTGCAGTACCAAGGCGGTCAAATCATCAACAGTTTTGCCAGCCCGATTTGGAAACTTCCAGTTTTTGTAAAGAGAGGAGCCATCATCCCCATGGCCAACCCCAACAACAATGTCTCGGAAATCAATGACAAGCTTCGTATTTATGAGGTGTATCCCTATGGGCATTCTTCCTTTACCGAATATGACGACGATGGCATTTCTGAAGCGTACAAAGACGGTCAGGGAGTTCAAACCCATATAGAATCCCTCCTCGATCAAAAGCAACGGCTACTGCTGACCGTCCATCCATCCAAAGGCAATTTCAACGGTTTTGAGACGCAAAAAGCAACAGAATTCAGAATCAACAGCACGGAGAAACCAAAAAAAATCAGTGCAAAAATCGGTGGAAAAAGGGTCAAATTGAGAGAGGCCAGTTCCTTGTCATCCTTTCATGAGGGGACCAACGTCTACTTCTTCCATGAAAAACCGGATTTCAACAGATTCTCTACCAAGGGAAGTGAACAGGAAAAAACAACCCTTATCAAAAATCCCCAACTACTGGTCAAGCTACAAGAAACAGACATCAGCACCCAACAGATCACTCTTCAGGCAACAGGCTACCGTTACGCATCAGAAGATCCGCTGAAGGTAACTTCAGGCAGCCTCAGCCAAGCTAAAAACGCGTCGGTCAGAGAAGAACACAGAGAGGCATATACCTTAAAGCCTTCATGGAGCAAAGTCCCCCATGCCGATTATTATGAGATTGATTTTGACGGCATGCTGTACACTACCATCAAAGAGAGCGAATACCTTTTTGAAGACTTGGCTCCCGAAACAGAATACAGCTTCAAACTACGGGCAGTCAACAAGGACGGAGTTTCTGGATGGACAGAATTCCATGCCACCACCAAGTCCAACCCATTGGAATTTGCGATAAAAGGGATCACCGGAGAAACCAATGTGAAAAACCAAGGAGGTTATGAAATCTCCAAACTCCTTGACTTTGACGAAGGCAATACCTGGCACACCGTATGGGGCGAGGAATCTGTTCCATTTGATATGATTTTTGATCTGAAAACATTTAACCAACTGGACAAAATGCATTACCTCCCCCGCAGGACAGGAGGCAACGGCATGCTATTAAAAGGGACAGTCCTGTTCAGCAATGATAAAACCAACTGGACTTCAGCGGGAGATTTTGAATGGGAAAAGGACCATGAAGTAAAAGTATTCACCTTTGAAGGGCAACCGACTGCCCGCTTCATTAAACTGTCCATAACAGAAGGTGTCGGTTCCTACGGTTCTGGCCGCGAGCTTTATATTTTCAAGGTACTGGGTACAGAAAGCTACCTGCCCGGTGACATCAACAACGACGGCATCATCGATGGCAATGACTTCACGTCCTACGTCAATTACACCGGCCTTAGGCAAGGGGATGCTGATTTTGAAGGTTATGTCAGCATTGGTGACGTCAACAAAAACGGACTGATTGATGCTTATGACATTTCTGTAGTGGCCACAGAGCTGGACGGAGGAGTGACAGACACCCCAACGGAAAGGGTAAATGGCGCCTTGACAATCAGCGCTCCCAAACAAAGGTACGAAGAGGACGAAATCATCGAACTCACCGTAAAGGGTGTTGGCTTAAGCTCCGTAAACGCATTAAGTTTCTCCTTAGCCTACAATACCGCTGATTACGAATTCATAGCCGTAAAACCATTGAGCACCGGTAAGATGGAGAACCTTACCAATAACCGACGGCATTCGGACGGGGAGCAAGTACTTTACCCGACCTTTGTCCATATCGGAGAACAAAAGCCGATAGCAGATGCACCTGATTTGTTTATCCTAAAATTCAAAGCCAAGCGCAAACTCGAATTTGACCTGGAAATTGAAAAAGGTTTATTGGTCGACAAAAAACTAAACACCGTCACCTTTTAAGAGCAAAAAGCCCCGGAGCATTTTCCGGGGCTTTTCTTTTCTAAAACTTTTCTTCTACCCCAAGTCCAAACAGGGCAAAATCGTATTTAACGGGATCCTCCGGATCAAACGCCCTCAACTTCTCTGTAAGCTCTATAGCGGTAAACCAATCGGTCTGTTTTCTTTCTACCATTCCCAGCTTCCTGGCCACCCTATCCACATGCAGGTCACAGGGACAGATCAGCTGGGAGGGTTTGATTTTATTCCAAATCCCAAAATCCACTCCCTTGTCATCCTTGCGCACCATCCACCTCAAAAACATATTGATCCGCTTACAGGCGGCTTTTCTCTTTGGGGTAGCCACGTGTTTACGGGTTCTTTTGGGGGCATCTGGATCTCGGAAAAAATAATCATGAAAATTACTCAGCAAAACGCCCATGATATCAGCATCATCCTTCCACCCTATGGTAAAGGCCTCTTCCAAGCTTTCATGGCGGGCATAGAAATCCTTAAAGAAAGCCAGAAACCATAAGGTATCCACATCATTAAAGGTCCTGTGCTTGAAATCCAAAAAGGGCTTTAGATCCTGTTCAGTATGATTCCGCATAAAATCATAAGGAGCATTATCCATCATCCCCATCAGTTCGGTGCATTTATTGATGATGGTTTTCCGCTGTCCCCAGGCCAAGGTAGCGGCAAAAAAACCCGCAATTTCAATATCCTGCTTTAAGGAAAACCTGTGTGGGATGGCAATCGGATCCAAAGGAATAAAACCTGGCTGGTTATAGAGGACTACTTTTTCCTCCAAAAAATCTTTTAATTCCATCAATACTATAAAGCTACTTTTACTTCACCACCTTGGGTGCCGTCAAACCATTTAAAATAAAGCTTATTTTCTTCTTTTTCTGCCAAATGCCAGTCAAAGCACCTGATAGTGGTCAATGGTATCAGCTTATCCTCATCAGGTTCGTAAAGGCAAATATCAAAATCGGGCAGCTTTTTGGCATCCATCGTATTCCAGCGTTCCATCAAATACCCTTCTTCTATCACCCTGATGCTCCCTCCAAAGTAATGGTCCTCCAAGACAGAAGGCACGCCATCATTTCTTCTCATCTGGTAACAGGATGGCCCGAACATAATCTGCTTAAACAGCTTCCCTTCTATCAAATCGATTTCCTTGGACACCTGTTTCCATTCAGGTGTATTGATTTCCTTGATCGATTCATTTGAACGGATTTTGGTCAGCATCTTGGATATCCAGGAAAAAAAATAGGTCAACCCAATGAACACTATACCGAAAGTGGCCAGCACTGGATAAGAAAGTACAAAGATCACATTCCAAATAAACTTGAAAATGTGATGAAATATGAGTTGGATTTTATTCATTCGTTAACGCAAACTTATGCAAAAATAGGTGATTTATCAGCAATTATCAAATCCCTCACTTTCAGTCTAAAAACCAAAAAAGTCCCGCTTCCGCGGGACTTTTTTGTTATCTTCTTTTTCAAACCTTCATCAGTAAGAAACTTCTACCCTAAACCGGTTATTTACCGCTCTCAATTGATCAAATGCAGCTTGGGAAACCTTGATCAGCAGTTTGTTATTATCCCCGGTATCCGGAAGCTTCCCAACCACCCTTGCGAAAATGGTCACATCGTTTTCCTCATTTCGGATCCTCATGATAGTCCCCACAGGAGCGGTCTTGTGAAGTACCAGGTATTTTTTGTGGTTGCCCGTACCTTGGATTACTTCGGCTTGACCGGCTTCTTTGATGTTTTTATAAGCGGTGCTCTCTTCATTGCTTTTACTCACAGTGTAAGCAGGAGTGGCGGTTTGGGAAGGCTCAACTGACGCCTCTTCCTTTTCTTGAACCACCGGGGTAGCATTAGGTACCGCACCTTCTTTTCGGCCTACTTTGAGTTGCTGCCCTTCCTTGAGGTTATTTGATGACAGCACGTTCCAATTGATCAGGTCTCCCATATTGGCATTGTAGCGTTTGGAAATAGAGTAAAGTGTCTCCCCGTCTTTGACAGTATGGGTGATCCATCCTACTTCTGCACCGGCGGGGATGTTCTCTATCCGTGTTTCGCTGGCGGTGGTGATGGTAGGCGCCTCCACCTTTTCGACCACTTCTTTTTTCTTATCCTCTACCTTCTTTTCTTTCTCCTTTTTCTTTTCCTCTACAATCTTCTTACGCTCCTCAGGCATCTCCTTCACCTCAGTGGGAGTTTCACGGAGCTCGGGGGCTACCCTCTTCTCCACTATCTCTTTTGGTTTCGCTCCCATGATGATCACACCCTGGCCCACGCTCAGGTCATCGCCCTTCAGCTCATTCCATGTTTTCACCTCCTGCACAGAAACATTGTATTTTTTGGCAATGGCGAAAAGTGTCTCTCCAGGAGCAACCTTATGCAGTTGCGCCCCTTCCGGCAAAGCTGCCTTGGGAATAAAGGGCACTTTGATTCGCTGGCCGATCTTTAAGCCCTGTTTTAGATCGCTGTTATTTTGGATGATTTCCCCTACAGGAGTGGCATACCTTCTGGAGATCGAAAACAAAGTTTCCTTTGCCGTCACCTCATGGATGACAAAAGTTTTTTCACCGATTTTCTCTACTCCCACTGAATCAACAGCAAGCTCCGTTGCCAGGGCTGTGCTTACCCATCCCAGAAGAAGAATAGCAGTTAATATGCTTGATCTCATATTTAAATGCTCCATACACACTTTGAAACTCATCATTATTAAATCTATTTTCGATCTTTATTAATTACACTCCAGATTTTCCTGCAAAATACCACAAAAATATTGCTAAAGTTTTATTGGAAAGAAAAAAACCAAGGTTCTCTTCAGCAAGTATTTTAAGGCATTTTCCACAAAACCGCTATATTTATAAATACGTTTCATTTTATAGAATTCGTTTACAAAACTGCCTTTTTCATCTTGCTTTGTCAATACCAAAGCAAGATACCTGAACAATAAATTTAACCCATTACTGCTCATCGATCAAAACACCATGAAATCTTCGATTCTAATCACCTGTTTACTTTTCTTCTTGGTCTGCTCTTCTTCCTTTTCCATGCAAGACAGCCTTCAAAATAAAATAGTTTATGTTCTGGAGGTGATGGACAATATAGATCCCAGGATGAACAGAAAAGTAATGCTGGCGCTGGAAGATGCCGAAAACAAAGGGGCGGACTATTTCTTGGTGCACATGGACACTTACGGAGGAGCCGTCAATGACGCCGATGACATCAGGACCATGATTCTGGAAGCGAAAATGCCCACCATGGTGTTCATCGACAAGGATGCCGCCTCGGCAGGAGCATTAATATCCATCGCCTGTGACAGTATTTATATGGCTCCCGGAGCCAGCATTGGAGCGGCCACCGTGGTCATGGGCGGCGGCGGTGATGCTGCCCCGGACAAATACCAGTCCTATATGCGATCAATGATGCGAAGCACTGCCGAAGCCAATGGGCGGGACCCAAAAATTGCCGAGGCCATGGTGGATGAAAAAATAGAAGTCGAGGGCATCTCCGAAGCAGGATCGGTCATTACCTTTTCCACCTCTGAAGCCATACAAAACGGTTTTTGTGAGGCTGAGGTACGGTCCATAGCCGAAGCCATAGAGAGACAGGGCATCCAAGACTATGAAATTATCGAATACGAAGTCAACACTACAGAAACCATTATTGCCTTTTTCCTCAACCCGGCTGTAAGTGGCTTCCTGATTTTGGTGATTTTCGCAGGCATTTATTTTGAAATACAAACCCCAGGGGTAGGTTTTCCCTTGGCGGCATCCATCATCGCGGTCACCCTTTATTTTATCCCTTATTATTTAACAGGACTGGCTGAAAACTGGGAAATCGTGGTTTTCATTCTGGGCATTATCCTTTTGGCCCTAGAGCTCTTTGTGATACCGGGCTTTGGGGTAGCCGGAATATTGGGCATCATCGGTATCCTGACCGGTCTCACTTTGGGGATGATCCCCAATGACTTCTTTGACTTTACCTTTGTCCCCTCCGGGGAGCTTTTCGTTGCCCTGGTCACCGTCATTCTGGCAGCGGTCATGGCCGTTTCCCTGATATTTATCATGGCCCCTAAGGTCAACCAGTGGAAGGCCTTTAGACATATTGCCCTGGCGGCCACCCAAAGCAAACAAGAAGGATACACTTCTTCATGGTACAGCGAAGAACTGATGGGAAAGGAAGGCATTGCCCACACCAGGCTGATGCCCAGTGGAAAAATCCTGTTGGAGGAGGAGGTCTATGATGCCCATTCAAGAGGACAGTTCATCGAAAAGGGTGACAAAATCAAAGTCATCAGTACAGAAGGGACCTCCCTTACCGTAAAAAAAATCTCCTGATAAAACATGGTAAAGCAGCCCACATTTATCAATTTTCTTTAAGTTTGTTTCCACAAGAATAGAGTCATGAACGAATTCCAAACAGTTTACGAAGCTATTGGGGAGAAAAAAATTAAAGAGCTTACCCGTTACTTTTACGAGGGAGTTGCCCAAAATGAAGCACTGCGATCCATTTACCCGGAAGACCTCGCCCCTGCTGAAGAGCGCTTATACCTTTTTCTCTTACAGGTATTCGGCGGACCAAGCACCTATTCAGAAGAAAGAGGACACCCCAGGCTC
>NZ_BAAHAP010000087.1:0-21905 GCF_054777495.1 Echinicola sediminis
TGGTCCAGTACTTTCTTCTTAAATGCTGATTCTTGTTCTTCTCTCATATCTCTATCTTATGAACTTTAATTGATTTTCAAAGTCTCAGACAGAGTTTAGATTACAGTCTCTTCCTCAGCACCTTTTTTTTGGA
This sequence comes from Echinicola sediminis, assembly GCF_054777495.1. NCBI lineage: Bacteria > Pseudomonadati > Bacteroidota > Cytophagia > Cytophagales > Cyclobacteriaceae > Echinicola > Echinicola sediminis. The sequence continues at coordinate 134 of NZ_BAAHAP010000087.1, forward strand.
TAATTAGAAATGAGCCCCATTTACCTGCTTTTGATAACACAGCCCATCATAAACACATGGACTACTTGTTAGCTAAAAAATTGATTATCAGCGATTGATTTCCCTCCTTAAAATTTACATCTATTTTTTCTATTTTATGAATTGCAATAACCAAAGTTTGTGCTTTTCTTTGTGCCTCCAATCGTGATCAATCATGCGCACGTGGCGAAATTGGTAGACGCGCTGTCTTCAGGCGGCAGTGCCTTCGGGCATGAAGGTTCGACTCCTTTCGTGCGCACAAAATCCCTTTGAAAAGTTTCATTCAAAGGGATTTTTTATACCCTCCAGCTTCTGTTTTTTCATATGCTCACCATTTCAAGGAATAGGAAGTTACCAAAACAGATTCCAATCCGATTCAAAGGGACAATTGATCGATTTATTATTTCTTAAAACAAAACCATCACCAAAAACAAAACGTAAAAACCTTTATATCAGCAACATAAAACAAGTTTTTTAGTTAAGCTTACCCTATCCCTTTATGTGATGAAACGAGGCAGAAAAAATAGGATGTTCATTCTTTTTTCTCTGGTTTTTTGTGTGCTACTGACAAGTTGTGCTTCAAGGAAAATTCAAAGGGAAATCATTCATGTCCAAGATATAAAAGACCTCAATCCCAACAGAAAGTACATTAAAGTCCACCTGAAAAATGGCCAATTGTATGTCCTTCACAAATGGGAGGTAAAACCAGCCGATAAGTATATTTTAGGCGAAGGAAGATACTTGGACAAGAACCGTCAGGTCATTGAAGTGAGGCCAAGAGATAAGCGCAAAAATCATCCAGCAACCCAATTCTCAAGTTTCCAAATTCCATTTGAGGATATTGTAATTGTAGAAACCAATGATAAGGGAAACAGCCCTGGAGTAGCGACCATGGTGGTTTTGGGAATTGCCACCACAGCTACTGCCCTTGTTTGTTTGGTAGATCCTAAATCGTGCTTTGGCAGCTGTCCAACATTTTATGTCGAAAACGAAGGGGAACTGTCTTTAGTCGGCGAAGGATTTTCTTCCAGCATCAGTCCTTCTTTGGAAGGCACCGATTGGGACATGATCGATGTACCCGTCAAGTTGGGGCAACAGGCCAGGATTTCAGTAATGAACGAAGCCCTAGAGACCCATATGATCAGGAATATCCATCTCATCGCATGCAAAAGGACGCCTGGACTTGATGTATTACAAAATCCCAAAGGAGAATTCTACCAAGTCAACAGTCCAATAGCACCAAAAAATGCCGTCCATAACGGGCAATCCATACGTCAAGAAATAAAAGAGAAAGACATGTTAGAATGGTTTAGCCTATCCGATGCCACAGACTTATCCAAAAAAGAGGAGTTGTATGTTGAGTTTGATAATTCTTACGGACAAAGTGGCTTGGTCCTTACCAAGAGGCAATCCTTAATGACCACCTTCTTATTTTATCAGTCATTGGCATTTCTGGGAAACGCCAATGCGTATTATTTGGCTAAGTTGGAAAATGGTGACGATTGGCTTAGAAAAAGGGTGTACAAAATTTATGATTTATTAGGGGGAATTGAAGTGGCCATTTGGCATGATAATCAATGGAATACATTGGAAACTATCAATGAAGCCGGTCCAATAACTTCAGACACCCATTTGATCAATTTGCCCAGCAGCAACTCTCCTACTATAAAAGTAAGGCTAAGAATGACCAAGGGACTTTGGAGAATAAATAGGTTAAATCTTACCGAAGTGACTGAAAAAGTAGCACCCGAAAAAATTGCTCCTATTGCTATAAACCATAAGGGAGAAAGTCCTGATAATAGCCTTACTTTACTATTGGATGAAAACAGCTACTTGGTAAGTTATCCCGGTGATGATTATGAAATCTTATTTCCTATAAATTGGCGTGAAGACCATCAATATTTTATAGAAAGCACAGGCTATTATATCGAATGGATCAGGGAGGAATGGCTAGGTGAGCAAGACTTAAGAATGGTCAAAAAAATGCTTATAAGGCCCAAAGCCTATTTAAGAAAAATGGCTCCCTATTATAAAATTAGGGAACCACATATGGAGGATATTTTCTGGCAAACAAGGTACCAACAAAATGAAAATCAATAGTTTCATCCTGTATACCGGTATACTGCTGACCTTTGGACTAATGAGTTGTCAGAAGAACATCGTTTTAGCTCCTGAAGGTACGGTTCCCCTGCGAAAAGATCTTCCTACCGAAGTTTTTGGTGGATACATCACGGTCCAGACTACGGATCCCATGTTAAAATATTCTGGAGAACTAATAGGAGTAAGAAACGATTCCTTATTTATTTTGAATGAGCAGATAATAGGAATAAAAATAGCTGAGATCAATTATGGAAGAATCTTTATCTATTCTCCCAACAACCATCTTTCCGGATTACTGTTTCTAATCCCCAATTTATTGCTTTTCGGGGCTAATTGTGAGGACTGTTCGGGGAAGCTTCCGTTGATTTTAAGCTTTAGCGCCCTTAACCTGCTGGGATTTTCCATCGCAAATTCCACAGAAATGGCAAAAACCAATTATATAGATTGGAAGGGAGATTGGCAGGAGATAGTGATTTATTCCCGATTTCCCTATGAGATACCAGAAGATCTTGACCTAGCAGAACTGCAACCTAGAAATAATGATCTCAAATAAGTTCAAAGATCCTCCGCATTAAACGTATCACCTTCTGAGATATCCCCGGTATCAAATCCTTTCTTAAACCAGCGCATCCGCTGTTCTGAAGTACCATGGGTAAAAGAATCTGGGACCACTCTTCCCCCTGCACGCTTTTGAAGCCTGTCATCTCCTATGGCATTGGCCGCATTAAGTGCTTCCTCCAAATCACCTGTTTCCATGACATTCTTCACTCGTTGGGTGTGATGCGCCCAAACTCCCGCAAGGAAATCGGCTTGCAGTTCCAGTTTGACCGAGAGTTTATTGTATTCAGCTTCACTGATTTTTCCGCGGAAATTGTGGACTTTGTTTGTTATTCCAAGCAGGTGCTGCACATGGTGGCCTACTTCATGGGCGATGACATAGGCCTGGGCAAAATCCCCGGGTGCATTTAGCTTGGTTTTCATGTCCCGGTAAAAACTCAAATCAATGTACAATTGCTCATCGGCACTGCAATAAAACGGACCGACGGCTGCTGAGGAATATCCACAGGCAGATTGCACTTCATCAGTGAAAAGCACTAAAGTAGGCTCGCGGTAATTGTCCAAAAGGCTATTCCATACATCTTCTGTATCAGCCAAAACTACGGCGCAAAAATCGGCCAATTCTTCCTCCTCGGCCGTTCCCACATATTCCGAGCTCACCTTGCTGCTGTTAACATTTCCTCCAACAAAGCCTTGCAGGAGCTGCAGTGGATTGGTACCTGTAAGCCAAGTGATCAGGAGAAAACCGCCTATAATCAAAATTCCGGCTTTGGAGAACAGCAGTTTGATCAATGGACCGATCAACATAGGGGACAAAGGGGAGACTCCTCCCCTTCGTCCCCGTCGATCGTCAATATTGTCACTTTGCCTTCGGCCTTTCCATTTCATCGGTGATGTCTTTACAATTAATAAAGCCTACTAAGCTAGTGGCAAATCAGTTTTAAACTTGAAACAAATACGGCCCTGATTTTTGAAGAGTGGCCAAGGCTAATGTTCCGTCCACCAAAGCTTGTTTTGAGACACTCCGAACAGGTTGGACATTCTGTAAAGCAGCCTTGCTCCTACATTGCCGTCCCATTCATTCCCGTCTTTTCCCGGTGCCACTTCTACCAAATCAAAACCAATGATTTTTTTGCCTGACTTGACCAACTTTTTCATCAAATACATGATATGGTCCAGTTCAAAGCCCCCGGGTACTGGAGTTCCGGTATGAGGGCAAAGCTTGGGATCCAGTCCATCGATATCAATGGTAATGTATACTTCTCTAGGAAGCTTGCTGATAATGCGCTCACAGATAGATTTCCATGTAGCGCCATCGTACATGGCCTCTTTTATCCCCTTGTCATAAAAGGTAGTAATTCGGGAATCATCCTCTGCCCTCTCGGCCTCATCCTCGCAATAATCCCTGATCCCCACCTGAACCAGCTTTTCCACTTGTGGTATTTTCAAAAAGTTATGGGAAATACTGGCATGTGAATATTCAAAACCCTCGTATGATTCTCTCAAATCGGCATGTGCATCGATCTGCAGGACCCCAAAACTGGAGTATTTTTCAGAAAGGGCCTTGATATACCCCAGAGGAGTACTGTGATCCCCCCCAAGCAAGGCTACCATTTTACCTTGGTTGAGGTAATTCTTAGCCTGTTTGTATACCCATTCATTCATTTTCATACAGGCTTTATTGATCAGATCGGGCACGGCCAAATACTTCTCCTTCTCTTCCCGTAGTTCTCCCGTTTCGAGCCATTCAATATAATTCCCTGCAATGATTCGGTGATTGGTATTGCTCACTTCCAGATCGGAAGGAATAGGGAGCATATGTATGCCCATGGTCCAGGCATCCACAATATCATCCTGATAAAGGTCTACCTGTGCTGATGCAGCCAAAACACTTGCAGGTCCTTTTGCTGTTCCGTGGGCATAACTGACCGTTACTTCCCATGGGACAGGAATAATGATTAAAGAGGCGGTGTCTTCATCATATGGCAAGCCAAAAATACTACCATGTGAGGCTACACCATTTGGATTAAAATGATCAATTACTTGCTGCTTTTTGGTAATCATATGTTCTATTTTATACTGTTAAGTCCTAAAAAGGACAAAAATATTGGTTCAATAACAAAGGGTAAATTCCCTATTTAATTTAGGTAAATTCTACAAATTTACCAGTTCGAAAATGATATTTGTAGGGATAATTATTGCAAAATCTCCAATAAGGAGCCCATACCCCTGGAGGCTGCAATGTTCCATGAATCGGCATGAATTTCAATCACGGCCATCATCCCGGGAGAGAGACTCACCTGGTAATCTCCCGTTATGCAAGCCAGAAAAGCGGTGATACTGGGATTATGTCCTACCAAAATCACCTGATCGAATCGGTCATCGATCTTTGCTACCAACTCCATAAGCATTTCGGTGGTGGCCAAGTAAATATCCTCTTCTGCTCTGCTGTGTTGGATTTTTACGGCCGCTTGGATGATTTCGGAAGTTTCTTCGGTACGCTTCGCAGGACTTTTCAACAATAAGTCATAAGCTACTTCCCTGTCCCTTAAAACATTGGCCAAGCGTTCCAATTTATATACGCCCTGGGCAGTCAAATTCCTGTCAAAATCCTTGAGTTGACCCTGCCCCGTTTCGGTCTCTCCATGCCTAAGCAATGTCAGATATTTTCCCATATTACCTTGAAATGATTGAAAAATAATTACAATATTACAATGAAATAACCATGCCAAAACAAATATGAGATGGATTATTATTTGGAAGGAATTATAATCGCGTCTATTTTTGGATTTTGTTGAGGGAGATCTCATACCACTCCAAAGTAAAGAAAACCATTATGCCAAAAAATTTAGTCATTGTCGAATCTCCGGCGAAAGCCAAAACCATAGAAGGGTATCTGGGAAAGGATTTTAAAGTAGCCTCCAGCTACGGACATGTCCGTGACCTGCCCAAAGGAGACAAGGCTATTGATATAAAAAACAAATTCAAACCTACTTACGAGGTGACTTCTGATAAAAAGGATGTCATCAAGGAATTAAAAAAATTAGTAAAAGATTCAGAGACCATCTATCTGGCAAGTGACGATGACCGCGAGGGGGAAGCCATTTCCTGGCACTTGAAAGAGGTGCTTAAACTGACCGAAGACAATACCAAAAGAATCGTCTTCAGGGAAATCACCAAAAATGCTATCCTTAAGGCGATAGAAAACCCGAGAAGCATCGATATTGACCTGGTCAATGCCCAGCAGGCCCGGAGAATACTGGACCGCTTAGTGGGCTTCGAACTCTCTCCAGTACTCTGGAAAAAAGTAAAAGCGGGACTTTCCGCAGGTAGGGTCCAATCTGTCGCAGTGAGGTTTATCGTAGAAAGGGAAAGAGAAATTGAAAAATTTGAATCTAAATCCTCTTACAAAGTCACTGCGGTTTTCAATGTAGAGGGCAAGGTACTGAACGCAGAACTGCCTAGGAAATTCGAGACGCAGGAAGAGGCAGAAGATTTCCTGAAGGCTTGTTTGGAGGCTGAATTCTCCATTAAAAACCTGGAGAAAAAGCCTGCCAAAAAGACCCCGGCGGCTCCTTTTACCACCTCTACCCTTCAACAGGAAGCCAGTAGAAAACTGAGTTTCTCCGTGGCCCAGACCATGACGCTGGCCCAAAGGCTTTACGAAGCAGGTAAGATCACTTATATGAGGACAGACAGTGTCAACCTGTCCCAGGACGCCGTGGAAGGGGCAAAAAACCAAATAGTTACCGCCTTTGGTCCTGATTACCATAAAGCCAGAAAATACACCAGCAAATCCGAAGGTGCACAGGAAGCTCACGAAGCTATTCGTCCTACCAATTTCGCCGATGAAGAAGCTTCAGGAGACAGAAATGAACAAAGGCTTTATGAGCTGATCTGGAAAAGAGCCATTGCTTCCCAAATGGCTGATGCACAACTGGAGAAAACCCTTGTCACTATCGGCATCAGTAACTCCGACCTTACCTTGAGTGCAAGCGGTGAGGTGATCAAATTTGAAGGTTTTCTGAAAGTCTATCTGGAAAGCACGGATGATGAAGAAGAAGATGAAAAGAACGAAAACAAAGGCTTACTTCCACCCTTGACCATTGGTCAAGCCCTGGATTTGGCAGAAATGAAAGCCCGTCAAAGTTTTACCAGACCCGCAGCCAGGTATACGGAAGCCTCCCTTGTGAAAAAGCTGGAAGAAATGGGAATCGGTCGTCCTTCTACTTATGCACCGACCATTTCCACCATACAAAAGAGAAATTACGTGATCAAAGAATCCAGGGATGGCAAGCCCAGGAATTATACGGAAATGATCATCAAAGACGGTGCATTCACCAAGGCGGAAAAAACCGAGAATGCCGGATCGGATAAGAACAAGCTTTTCCCGACCAACATTGCCATGGTCGTGAACGACTTTTTGGTGGAACATTTCCCCAATGTGATTGATTTCAAATTCACAGCCAAGGTGGAAAAGGAATTCGATGATATTGCCCATGGCATCCAGCAGTGGGACAATATGATCGAGAATTTCTATGGTAAGTTCCACAATACCGTAGAAGAAGCGGAGACCGTGGAGCGCGCCAACGTAAGTTCTTCACGCGAACTCGGCAAAGATCCCAAAACAGGAAAGCCGGTTATCGCCAGATTGGGGAAATTTGGTCCTTTAGTTCAAATCGGTGAGCAAGAGGATGAAGAAAAACAGTTTGCCAGTTTGAAGAAAGGACAGTTCATAGAAAGCATTTCCTTAGAAGATGCTTTGGAGCTGTTCAAATTGCCCAGGGATGTGGGCATGTTCGAAGACAAAAAGATTGTAGCTGCGATCGGCAGGTTTGGTCCTTATATCCGGCACGATGGTAAATTTGTTTCCTTAGGCAAAGAATACGATCCATTAAGCATTACCGAAGAGGAAGCCATCCAACTTATCAAAGACAAGCGGGAAGCGGATGCCAAGAAGCATATCAAGTCCTTTGATGAGAACCCGGATATCCAAATCCTTAACGGAAGATGGGGCCCCTATATCAAATTCGGTAAAAACAACTTTAAGATACCAAAGGACAAAGTAGCCGAGGATCTTAGCTATGAAGAAACCATAGAGATCATTGAAAACCAGCCGGAAAAGAAAAAAGGAAGGTTCGCAAAAAAGAAAAAGTAACAACAGACCGGGATAAAGCATCCCGGTTTTTTTATGCCGATCAAGGCATGGGATGTTAGTACTTCTGATTAACTTAACCCCTGGTAAGCCATAGTACAATGAAAAAGAAACTTGTCGTATTGACCGGCGCGGGAATCTCGGCTGAGAGCGGTATCAAAACATTCAGGGACAGCGATGGTCTTTGGGAAGGGCACGATGTCATGGAAGTGGCCTCTCCGGAAGGCTGGAGAAGAAACAGGGAATTGGTCCTGGATTTCTACAACCAGCGAAGGAAGCAGGCCCTGGAGGTCAAGCCCAATGGAGCCCATTTGGGTTTGGCTAAGCTGGAGAAGTGGTTCGACGTCACCGTCGTCACCCAGAATGTAGACAATTTGCATGAAAGGGCCGGATCAAGCAAGGTCATCCACCTTCATGGTGAACTTTTTAAATCGCAGAGTACATTGGACCCCTCCCTGGTATATGATATGGACCACTGGGAGATCAAATTGGGGGATAAATGTGAAAAAGGAAGCCAGTTAAGGCCTTTCATCGTTTGGTTTGGGGAGATGGTTCCAATGATGGAACCTGCAATCAGGGCCGCGCAGGAGGCCGATATATTTGCGGTTGTGGGTACTTCCTTGCTGGTTTATCCTGCGGCCAGTTTGATTGAATATACCGACACAGCCATTCCTAAATACATAGTGGATGTCAAAATACCTCAGCTTGGCTTTATCAGCAACCTGACCTCCATCGAGGCCACGGCCAGTGTGGGAGTGAATAACCTCATGGAACTGCTCACCTCAGATGAGTTCAAAGGATAAAGTGATCAATCATGGAATCAGGGCCCATTTTTTGAATCCCTTCCAAAGGTTGTAGTGTAGGTTTTCATGTTCCTTTTAAATGCCCGTTAAGGAATCGGTCAAATCGCTTAGGTCAATAATGCCATATTGTAATCCGTAAACAATCAGTCCCACCACATTCTTGGAGTTTGTTTTTGAAAGCAGGTTATTACGGTGCCCTTCCACAGTCCGCTCACTCAAAAACAGTTTATCCGCTATCTCCTGAGTCTTGAATTGCTGACAGATCAAGAGTAAAATTTCCTTTTCCCTAGTGGTAATAAACCCTGGATCCAATGGAGACAAGCGGTTCTTCTTGTGCTGATGGTGAAAATCCCCATTGATAATCTGGAGGATTTCATTGCTATAAAAAAAGCCTTTCTTGGCCACCTCCAGAATCACCTCGATCATTTCTTCAGGGCTGCTACTTTTGGTGATATAACCTGCAGCTCCCAAGTTGAGCATGTTGAGTATGAAAGCTTTTCCCTGATGGGATGTAAGGGCGATAACCTTCAGATCGGGATATTTTTTGGTAAGTACCCTGGTCGCCTCTACCCCATTCATCTCGGGCATTTTTAGGTCCATAAGGACGATATCCGGAAACTGTTCTTTATCTCCTTTCTCTAACAGGGACAACAGGTCAAGTCCATTACCTACATCAAAAACCACCTGGAATTCCCCTGCGGCTCCCAGCATTTTGCCCAAAACTCCCCGGAATAATGCCTCGTCGTCCGCCAAGGCTATTTTGATCGGCTTTTTCATCAAAAATATTTGGTAATTATTACTTTAAAACCCTTTCCTGGCTCGCTTTCCATGCACAGTTCTGCATCCATCATCGCGGCCCTGTTTTTAATATTCAGCATACCAAGCCCACAGCTTACCGCTTCGATGTCCACTCCTTTTCCATCATCCTGAAAGCGGTAATCGATCATACGCTCATTTACGTTGATCTTTATGCTTACCTTTTTCGCTGCTGCATGTTTGATGGTATTATTTATCAATTCCTGTGTGATCCGGTACAAAATGAGCCTGGTTTCCTTTACCAGGCTTTTCTCTTCACTCTCTACCTTTAAATCTATCTGTAATCCAGAACTGGCATGGATTCCATTCAGTAATTCTTCAATGCCCGCTTTTAGTCCGAATTTGTCTACAATCAAAGGAGAATATTCATGAGAAAGCTCCCGCGTCCTCATTACGACCTTTTCGGACATTAAAAGAATATCATTCAAAAGCCCTGAATCAGGATGATGTGCCAGCTGATGCAAACCCAGCTTGATACTGGTAAGCTTACTGCCCACTTCATCATGTAAAGCGTCAGATACCCTCATCCTTTCCTCTTCCTGGGAGCGAATTACGGTATGCAGCAGATCCGTCTGATGCTTTAGCTTCAATTCCGCATTCAACATCTTTTCCTTCATGACCTTCTTACGCAGGTATTCGATGGAAACAATGATGATAATGGTCAGGACCAATATCAACAAAATGGCCAAAAGGATATAATTTAGGACTTCCTGCTTTTCCATACCTCCGCCGTATAAAAGAATTGAAATATGATGTGTAGGCCAATGTTGATCAATAAGATCACATAAAAGTCGAGCTCATTTATGCGTTCTCCAAAAAGGAAGATTATCGAACTGCCTCCCGAATAGAAAAGCATGCCGTAATTGATCAACCAAAAAGCATTTCTTTCCCCACGAAGCGTACTTTGGACCAAATAGCAGGCCGATAAAATAACGCACATCATGTTGAAAGCAAAGTAAGCATACCCTCCAAAAATGCTCGAAAGCTTTGCCCAATTGGTTACATATTCCAAACAAGTCAATACCAAAACTAGCATAAACAGTGCTGATAGCCCCTTTTTTGCTTGAATGCCTTTCAATAGCTTGTTATAAAACAAACTGTACCCAATCAACTGGACAGCAAACAAAAGATGGAAAAGTAACAAGTTGTTGATGGAGAGTTTGCCAAGTACCAAAGAAAACAGCTGGACGACATAAATCAAGGTAAAAACGACAGTGAAGAGTTTGATTGGAGGTTTGCTCCATCTAAACATCCCCCAACCAAACACTAGCACTATTGTATACAAAAATTGATGAATGTAAGTCGAATAAACATAGAACGTTTTCATACCAAACTTACACTAGCATGGTCTAAAGGTCCATTGAAAGATCACTTCCAAAATCACCACATGCCGGAGGACAGGGCTGGGTAAAATCATATACATATTCTCCATCTTCTTCATTGACCATATCGTGGCCGGCTTCGTTTACCCCTACGATGAGAAGTTTTTCCTGGTCATTGTCATCAATCCCCAAATAGGTACGCACATTAGTGGCACCCGTCTCGGCCATTACTTCTTTTAAATCAACCATGGGAATAAGAAATCCGTTTACCGGTGTTTTCTTGTTATAATCCTTTTGGTTTTTTCTCCATCGCTTCATCCATTCTTTCGCGGTTTTCTTAGATACAGTGTTGATTACTTTTTTCATGACTTGTAAAAATTTTAATGAATGGTTATTCTGAAAATATTAAATGCAAACTAACCTTTAATAAAGGATATTCAAAAGATTTCACTTTAAATAAACCAATATTAAAAGTAAAATTATACACAAATAATCCTATTTCACCTACCCTATTGCTACAGTAGCTTACAAATATGTAATTAGGGTTTTCCATTTCTAATCTATTTTAGGGAAGCTGTATGCCATGTACCGCTCATTCGTTTTTTGGAGGCACGGTCTTTAGCGCTTGGCTACAGCCATTTTCTTTTCATAGAGTATTCTATGGTCATAATTTTATCATAGTATTTATCTATAAACAATCACAGGCTTGGGCATTTATTTAAAATTAATCTAATTAATTATTGACATATGGAATCTGACTTTTATATTTGCATCGTAATTAAAATCAGTCTAAATAAAAAAGTAAAAGTAACCAACCATGAAACTAAGATTTCTACCATTTTTTAGTCTGGCCGCCTTGCTGTTTTCCTGCACAGACAACGAAGAAACTCCCGAAGTAAGCCTACCTACATCTTATTCATTTGAAAGAAACGGTGCATCTACGGTAAGTTACCAAGGGCAAACTGATCGACTAAACATGCTATCCGAAATGAAGGTTTATCTTCAAACCGGTGATGCAGGATCAGAATTGTCTTCCCAAACACTTTTAGACATGTACGCCAATGCCAATTCACCTTTTGAAGATGCGGATCTTAATGCTTCTACAAAACAATTGGAAAGCAAGACCAATCCGGCAGAAGTCCAACTGAACAAAGAGCTTTTGAACCAAGCGGCCGAGGTAAGCGCTGATGTTGCCGCTAATGGCACCATGGCTGCTGAAGGTATCGCCGGTTCAATCGAAAGAGGTAATACGGGGAACTTCATCAATGTAAATGAAAAAGGATGGGAATTTACCCAGTTCATTGAAAAGGGTTTGATGGGATCAGTTTTCTATCATCAGATTTTCAATGTTTACCTTTCAGAAGATAAAATTGGTGAAGGTGTAGACAATACCAACTTGGTAGAAGGTAAAAACTATACCACCATGGAACATCATTGGGACGAAGCTTTCGGCTATTGGGGCGTTCCTGTTGATTTCCCAAATGGTGATCCAGTATTGGATGACGACCATAAAAGGTTCTGGGCAAGCTATACCAACAGTGTGGATGAATTGTTGGGTGTTAATAATAAGCTAATGAGCGCTTATATTACCGGTAGAGCGGCCATCGTAGCAGGGAATTCTGCTACTAAAAATGCACAAATTGAAATTATTGTTGACCAGCATGAACTGGTAGCTGCTGCAAAGGGTATACATTATATCAATTCCTCCATGACCAACCTTAATGCAGGGGACATGGGGAACCTTTTCCATACCTTGTCAGAAGCTTATAACTTCATCAAAGCGGTTTCTTATAGCCCCCGCAAAAAAATAAGCCAAACTGAAATTGACGAAATCCTTAACGCTGACCTTGGTGAAGACGGGGATTTCTGGACAGTTTCCATGCAAGGGCTTCAGGCAGCTAAAGACAAATTGACCTCTGCATATCCTGAATTAAAAGCGGTAGAAGATGAACTATAAATCATTATCACTATTTGTAATGATCTTGGTAACAGGCACAATGTGCCTGTTACCTTCTTGCGTTAATGACCCTGAAGAAAAAACGGAGGAAGTTGACCGTACTCCCCTATTGGAGGACTTGGCAGACAATGTCATCCTTCCGGGTTATACCTGGTTCCACACTTCGGCTTATGCCCTGCAAGAAGGCATTGCCATTTTTGTGGAAACTCCAAACGAGGAAAACCTTGAATTGGCTAGAGAGCGCTTTGTTCAAGCCTATCACCAATGGCAATCTGTGGCTTTTTTTGATTTTGGCCCTGCCTTCACCCATACCTTAAGAGCCAATGTCAATACTTTCCCCACGGATAATTTTTCCATTGACAATGCCATCGACCAGGGATCCATCGATTTGGATAAAATAAGCGCACAAAATAAAAAAGGGTTTCCGGCCATAGACTACTTGTTGTTTGGAACGGGTGAAACCACAGCGGAAGTCGTAGCACAATATACCAGCGACGAAAAGGCTGAAAACAGGAAAGCTTATTTGAAAGCAGTAGCCGATGACATCTTCCTAAAAACGGATCAGGTTTATAACGGATGGCTACCTGCCGAGGGAGATTACCGTGCTACCTTTATCAGCAAAAACGGAACGGATGTGGGTTCTTCATTGGGGCAAATCGTCAACAGTCTTTCGCAGTATTTCGAATCTGTCACCAGGGATGCTAAAATAGGCATACCTCTGGGAAAAAGATCCCAAGGAGTAGCTATTCCAAGACAAGTAGAAGCCTTTTACAGCGGGAACAGCATTTCATTGGCCAGTGAAAACCTCAAAGCAATCAAAAATTTCTATCTGGGCAATTTTGCCCAAAACAGCGGTGACGGCCTTTACGACTACCTGAAGAGCATCAATGCCCAGTACAATGGTCAGCTGCTTGCTGATGCTATCCTGGCCCAACTGGAAGTAGCGGAAAACAAAACATCCAACATCCCCAGTCCTTTTTCAGAATCGGTGGAAAGCAATCCGGAAAAAGCGGAAGAAGCACACATGGAACTGCAAAAAATGGTGATTTTGATCAAAGTGGACATGTCATCTGCTTTGGGTGTTTTGATCTCCTATCAGGACAATGACGGTGACTAATTGATATCATCCATTAAACATATTGTTGATAAGCCAATAGCCATTGCACCCTTGATTACATTTAGGGTGCTTTTTGGCTTTATAATGCTTTTCAGCGTTTTACGCTTTATTTTCAATGGTTGGGTGGATTCACAGTACCTGGCTCCAAAGTACCATTTTTCCTATTATGGATTTGAATGGATACAGGCCCCTGGTCCAATCGGCATGTATTTTCTTTTTGCCTTGATGGTACTTTCTTCCATAGGTATCATGTTGGGAGCATTTTACCGACTATCCAGCATCCTCTTCTTTTTATCCTTCACTTATGTGGAGCTGATTGACAAAACCAATTACCTGAACCATTATTACTTTGTCAGCATCATGGCATTGGTGCTGGTGTTTTTGCCCGCAAATAGGCAGTTTTCCGTTGACAGTCTTCTCCATCCTAAAATTACGGCCGATCGCATCCCCTACGGCTTTGTCCTTATTATTCAGTTATTGCTAAGTTTGGTTTATTTTTATGCCGGAATCGCCAAACTGCACCCGGATTGGCTGTTCGAAGCCCTTCCCTTAAAAATTTGGCTTCCACCCCATACGGGTTTACCCATCGTGGGACCTTTCATGGATGATTTATGGCTGGCCTATTTGTTCAGCTGGTTTGGTGCTATTTATGATTTGAGCATTCCCTTTTTACTTTTCCAGAAAAGGACCAGGCCTTATGCATTTGCTACCGTAGTGATCTTTCACATCAGCACCTGGCTGCTATTTCCAATTGGGATGTTTCCCTTTATCATGATCTTATCCACCACCATATTCTTCTCGGAAGAACAACATAAAAAGGTAGTGGATTGGATGAAAAGGGTCTTCGGGAAAGCTTCAGTCACCAGAGAAAATCAGATAAGCTATGCACACCCAAAACAAAAAGGGATTTGGATGTTCTTTGCTGCTTTCCTGTTTATTCAAATTCTACTGCCTTGGCGCTTCTTGCTTTATCCGGGCAATTTGTTCTGGACAGAGCAGGGATATCGCTTTTCTTGGCGTGTGATGTTGATGGAAAAGGCCGGCTATGCCATTTTTCATATCAAAGATCCTGTAAGTGGTAATTCCTGGGAAGCTTATGCAAAGGACCATCTCACCCCCATGCAGGAAAAACAAATGGCAACACAGCCGGACATGATATTACAGTTTGTCCACTATCTGGAAGATGAACTGGATAAGCAAGGAATAAAAGACCCTGAAATTAGAGCTGAAGTTTATGTGTCCCTCAACGGACGAGGCAGTAAGCTATTTCTGAATCCCGAAATAGACCTTACAAAAGAAAAAGACGGTGTCAGACATAAATCATGGATAATACCATATCAGAATAAATGAAAAAATATTTACTGTTATTGATCAGCTTAGTCATTGCTTGGAAGGTTCAGGCCCAAGTGGAAATCAAAGGCAAGGTAAATAGCCAAAGGGAGGCATTGATAGGCGTAAATGTTTATTTAAAGGACAGTCCCTTCCAAACCCTTACCGATTTAGATGGTAATTATAGCTTAAAGGCTATTCCTGAGGGCAATTATACGATTGTATTATTCTCCATGGGGAAGAAGACCATTTCCCAGAACATCCAGGTTTCTGACCAGCAAAAGGAGTTAAAGTTGGACTTTACCATGGAAGAGGTAAGCCAGGACCTTGAGCATATCACCGTAACAGATGCCAAGGTAAATAGTTACGGTGTCAGGCGATTGAGGACCGTGGAAGGCAGCAATATTTATGAAGCCAAAAAGAACGAAGTCATTGAGCTGGATGACCTGACCGCTAACCTTGCCACCAATAACAGCCGCCAGGTATATGGTAAAGTACCAGGGCTGAACATCTACGAAAACGACGGTGCAGGGCTTCAGCTCGGAATCGGAGCCAGAGGACTTGATCCTAACCGTACGGCCCACTTCAATGTAAGGCAAAATGGCTATGACATCAGCGCAGATGCACTGGGCTATCCGGAAAGTTATTATACCCCTGCCCTGGAAGCAGTGGAAAGAGTGGAAGTGGTCAGGGGAGCTGCTTCCCTGCAATACGGTACACAGTTCGGCGGTCTGCTGAATTTTAAACTTAAAGAAGGTCCCGAAGACAAAAAAGCAGAAGTTACCCTTAGAAATACGGTGGGGTCTTATGGTTTCTACAACACCTTCTCCAGTGTGGGCGGAACGGTAGGCAAATGGAATTACTATACTTTTTTCCAATACAAAAGAGGCGATGGCTGGAGAGAAAACAGTCAATTTGACGCAAAGATGGCCTATACCTCCCTTATTTACAGTCCTAATGAACGGTTCAAAATCACCTTCCAATATACCTTTATGGACTACCTTGCCCAGCAGGCAGGTGGCTTGACAGATGCCATGTTTGAACAGGATCCCCGTCAATCCATCAGAAACAGGAACTGGTTCCAGGTAAACTGGAATCTTTTGGGCAACCATATCGACTATAAGTTCACCAACAAACTTCGTCTGAACATCAGAAATTTTGCCTTACTTGGTGGCAGGGATGCCTTGGGAAACCTTGGCAGAATAGACCGAGTGGATGATATGGAGGAGCGAAATCTCTTCGTAGATGATTTCAAAAACTTTGGCTCTGAAGCGAGGCTGATTTATAATTATAAGCTAAAAAAACAGGAGCATGTGGCCTTAATAGGTGCACGGTTTTACAGTGGATTTACTGACAGAAAACAAGGGCTGGGCAGTGATGGAAGTGATGCTGATTTCAGGTTTTTAAACCCTAATGACCTGGAAGATTCCGATTACGATTTTCCAGGAAAAAACGTGTCGGTATTTGCGGAAAATGTATTTAATCTCTCCAATAAGTTCAGTGTGACCCCGGGGGTAAGATTTGAGCATATCCAGACACAAGCAGAGGGCTATTATTCCCGAACCACTAAGGTTCTTGATCCGAATACCGGTTTCGCGGTGGACTCTACCTACAAGGTTTCCGAGTCAAAATTAAACAGCCGTTCGTTTGTCTTTGCTGGATTAGGCTTGAGCTATAAGCCTTTTAATGTACATGAAATTTACGCCAACTTTTCTCAAAACTACCGCTCGATCAACTTTAATGACATTAGAGTAAATAACCCCAACCTCGTTGTGGATGAAAATATCAGTGATGAAAGCGGCTATAATTTTGACTTGGGGATCCGAGGAAATAAACCTGGCCTTTTCAACTACGATATCAGCTTCTTTTATTTGAGGTACAATGACCGGATAGGTGCTATTTTAAAAACCGACCCTGAGAATTTCCGAATTTACCGCTATAGGACCAATGTAGCCGATGCCTACAGTACCGGTGTGGAAGCATATGCAGAAATGGATGCCTTGCAATTGACCGGACTTAGTGAACGCTACCATTTGAATATCTTTTCAAACTTCTCTTTCATCCATGCGAGGTATTTGAAATCAGGAGAGTCAGCAGTAGAAGGAAACCATGTAGAGCTGGTCCCTCCCTTTAGTATCCGTCCAGGCTTTAGCTTGCTTTTGGATAAGTTCAAAATGACCTATCAATACGCTTATGTGCATCAACATTACACAGATGCTTCAAATGCTAAACTCACCGCCTCCGCCGTGGAAGGCCTCATCCCTTCCTATCAGGTAATGGACCTTTCCATGAGCTATGTGTACAAAAAATTCAAACTGGAAGGTTCTGTCAACAACCTTACCAATAATGCCTACTTTACAAGAAGAGCCACAGGGTACCCAGGACCAGGTATCATACCCGCTGAAGGTCGCTCCTTCTTCCTCACTTTACAGGTGAAATTATAAGGGACATTAATATTTAAAAAAGAGACTGTATCAAAAGTAATTTTCACGATTCGATGTGCAAATTTTATTTAGAGCTTAGAATAATAGTGATTGGATAATCAAAATTTGATCTTTGCTTCCGGAGTAAATGGATCGAACCACAAATTATCAAATCGCGATTCACGGCTACCTGCTCATTAGAGGTATAATATTATTTGGCTAAATTTTGGTGAAATGCTATTAGGATACGGCCTCTTTTTTATTGGCTTTTACCAGTTTTTCTCTCCCTCTCTATATTTACCCCTAAATCCCCTAAAGGGGACTATTCAATCCCGATCTTATAACAACGCTGGTCGGGATTTGAAATCCCGACCCATTAATGGTACAACAAAAAGAAAATCCATGAACTTCCTACTCTCAATCACTATTACTTAATCAGACTATCCGGGATTTTGCACGTAGTACAAATGAAACAAAGTACTAAACTGAAATCCTTCTACAGGCCTTTGGAGCATTCGGTTTTGGGACAGTTGATGGAGGCGTTAAAAAAATGAGTTAACTCGCGAAGTGGACGAGCGAGATCCACTCATTTTTAGCCTACAGCAAATGGCACAAAATCAAATTGAGATAAACTGGTTGTAATCGAAAACCAATTCACTCAATTTGAAGAACCTGTCCCGACTACTGTACGGGAGGCTCCATGGCCTAGTCCCGAAAGCTTTCGGGATGGTTCTTTTCATCAATGGAAAAGAACAGAAAAACTATAAAACCCTTATAAAATTTGGTTGCGTGCAACATTGCGGATACACAAATTACTTAATATCCAAATCCCACTCTTCGTTCATTTGCGTAATGGCATGGTGTGCTGTCATATCAAACTGACAAGGCACCACAGAGGCATAATTATTGGCAATGGCCCATTCATCATTATCCTCTCCCTTATCAAAATTGACAAAGTTTCCTGCCATCCAGAAATACTTACGGCCATTGGGATCATACCTTTCATCAAACTGCTCCTGCCACTTGGCCCGGGCCTGTCGACAAAGCTTGATGCCTTTCAATGGCTCGTTTCTTTTAGGGGGAAAATTGACATTGAGCGCCACTCCCTTGGGCATCCCATGTTCCAGCACTTGCTTGGCAATTTTATAGACATATTCTTCGACATGGGAAAAATCCGCTTTGGAACTGTAATCACAAAGGCTAAAGCCAATCGACGGATAACCTTCTATGGCTCCTTCTATGGCCGCTGACATGGTTCCGGAATAAAGTACGCTGATGGAAGTGTTGCTGCCATGGTTGATTCCGCTTACGATCAGGTCTGGCTTTCGGTCATTGAACACATAATGCTTGGCCAGCTTCACACAATCTGCAGGAGTTCCGCTAGATTTATACGCTAGGACATCTTCAAAAATCTCTTCTTCATCCAATCGAAGGGTGTTGCCGATGGTAATTGCATGGCCCATTCCTGATTGTGGACTGTCCGGAGCCACCACAACTACTTCACCCAATTTTTTCATTACATTGACCAGAACTCTGATGCCCCTTGAGGTAATTCCGTCATCATTGGATACTAAAATCAGTGGTTTTGTCATTCAACTGTGTATTTATAAAGGTTGCTATTTTTTATCCTTGGCTGAAGGCCAAATTTAAGGAAAGAAATAAGATAAGTCCTCCCAAAACCAAAAATGATGGATTAATGTCCATCATTTTTGGTCCAATAGAAAACTGAAGTTAAAAGCCGGTTTATGGTGGTGAATATTGAATGATGTAATTGATTGGTCAGGAATAAAAAAGAGAATAAAGCTCACAATCTCCAGACTTGAATAATGAATAAAATACATGATCTTTATCTGGGATATCAATAATTCATTCACCCAATAACCAATTCACCAAAAACCATTTTACCCGCAACTTTTTAGAATCATTTCAATTGATTATAATAGGCCGTAATTCTGAGCAAATCTCCTCTGGTGTCATGGGAGAGACGGTTTTTCCTCATATAGAGTTTTACTTCGTCCTCTCTGTCCTCCATATAATCAAGCAGTTCCTTTTTCTTTTGACTGTATTTTATGATCTCACCCTCAGTCAAAAAGTAGAAATCAAAAGCCAGTTTATTGGAATTCCCCATAGGAGGCCCGTACATGGGAGACATATACATACTGTACATGCCCATGCTCCTTGGATCGGTAGTAATATATTCTCTGCATAGCAAGGTAATATCTTCACCTTCTGTCAATAGTTCAAAGAAGATCGGTACATTATAACCATTGGAATTGACATCATATGGTAAACTGTAAAAAGTCCTCATGCCACCATAGTATTCATCAAAAATTTCAAACCGGCTGATAGAAGTGCTACCATAGGTGTGCACTTGATCGCTCTGGAGCTGCACTACATTATTATCCAAATTGTACTTCACTTTTCCTCTTAAGGCTTCTCCATCAGTGTGGTAAACAGTACCATCATGCCATATCTGGGATGGAAAATCCTGGGCTACAGCAAATTGAAGGAAAGCAAAAACAAAAACGATAACAAAAGAAACTCTTTTCATGACAATTTGGGCTTTGATCACACATTTAACTAACGAAATTATAGACGGAATAGTTAGTTATTTTGTCTCAATTTGAACAAAAAGGGCCTTGATTTCCCAAGGCCCTTTTATTTATTTCAGCTTATCAATCTGCTTTTTGAGAATCTGATGCCCCATTTTGTCTCGCTTGGTGGTGAGGTATTTTTCATTGTGGGCGTTGGGGCTTATCTCCAGAGAAACCGTGTCCACGATTTCGAGACCATAGCCCAACAGTCCAGCTCTTTTTGTAGGGTTGTTGGTGATCAGCTTGATCTTCGAAACCCCTAAATCCCTTAGGATCTGGGCCCCCACACCATAATCCCTCTTATCAGTTGGAAAGCCCAGGGCCACATTTGCCTGAACGGTATCCATACCTTCTTCCTGCAGCTTATAGGCTTTCAGCTTATTAATAAGGCCTATTCCGCGCCCTTCTTGGTTCATATAAAGCACCACTCCTTTTCCTGCCTTGTTGACCATTTCCATGGCACTGTGCAGCTGAGGGCCGCAATCACATCGGCATGAGCCAAAAATGTCCCCAGTCACACAAGAGGAATGCACCCTTACCAAAACAGGCTCACTTTCTTTCCATTCACCTTTTACCAAAGCCATATGGATCTCCTCGGTATTGGTTTGCCTAAAGGCAATCAAATCAAAATCCCCCCACTCGGTAGGCAGGTCCACTCCTATTTCTCTCTTGATCAGAGATTCATTTTTAAGCCTATAGGCGATCAGGTCTTTTATACTTACCAGTTTGAGGTTAAAGCGCTTGGCCACTTCCACCAAATCCGGTAAACGTGCCATGGAGCCATCCTCATTCATGATCTCCACCAAAACCCCTGCTGGATACAATCCGGCCAACCTGGCCAGGTCAATTGCTGCCTCAGTGTGGCCGGTTCTTCTCAGTACTCCGCCTCTTTTGGCCTTCAGCGGAAATATATGTCCGGGTTTTCCCAGTTCATCGGGATGAATATCGTCATCAATCAGTGCCTTGATGGTTTTGGCCCGGTCACTGGCAGAAATACCTGTTGTACACCCATGACCAATCAAATCTACCGAAACGGTAAAAGGCGTTTCATAGGTAGCGGTATTCCGACCCACCATCAGCTCCAAACCCAGCTCCTCACAACGGTCCTCTACAATAGGTGCACAGATAAGCCCCCTTCCATGGGTGGCCATAAAATTGACAATTTCAGGGGTGATTTTTTCTGCTGCACAAACAAAATCCCCCTCATTCTCACGATCCTCATCATCGACAACAATGACCACTTCACCTTCTCTTATTGCCTCTATTGCCTCTTCGATGGAATCTAATTTAATTTCTTCAGCCATAATTTTTTCTTGAATGGTCAATTTACGGTGCAAAAATACATCGTTTATTGTCTAAAACCGAGAAAGCTTATATTTAGTTTGGTTTATCTCGACTTTACTGTTCCCAATTGTTTATTGATTTGACGAAGGGATTCATTGAGGGTCATCAGAACCATTTGAAACTCTGATACTTCATCCACTTCTCCCTTTTGTTCGGCAATTTTTATTTTTTGGATCGTTTCATCTACCATTTTCTCCAACACCCTCCTTTTCAAGCGATGGATCTCATTGAAAGTG
>NZ_BAAHAP010000088.1:0-21562 GCF_054777495.1 Echinicola sediminis
TTAAACTTGATCTTTCAAAGGTGGCACGGTTCGAACCGAAATCCGAACTGGAAATGGCACGGTTTAAACCGAAAGGCCTGGCACAGTTTGACCGAAAAGGGTGGCACAATTCAAACCGTTATATCCACCTGATCAGCTTTTCACTCCGCTTGAAATTATTGCTATCGGATACCACCGTTCCATCAAATCGGTTCCTTAGTGCTAGGATATGGCAATGTGGGTGTTCTGTATCATGATGTCTGAAAATAAAATAAGCGTTATTGTCAAAACCCATTTTCCTCATATACTCCTCAGCAATAGCCAGCATTTTATCATTGGTCAGGCTTTCCTCTTTACCAAAGTTCAGACTGGTGTGATAGGTATTTCTGGTCAATCGGGGATTGAGGCTTTTCATTATATCCACTTCCTTTTTCACCATTGCCCTTTCAGTACTGCTAAAGTTAGTGGCTAGCAGCTCAGCCCTTTTTGTAATATCCTTATCATGGAGTTTTTGAAAGTTGTATTCAAAGGCTCCCATAAAAGATTTTCCTATGGACTGTTTAGCGATCATCGAGCAGACATTTTATGATGTAATCCAATTTATCCGAAAGACTGTATAAAGCTTTCAATCGCTCATCAGAAACATCGAACTTTGAATTATAATGTTTGGCGATCTGGTTGATATTATTGCCAATCCTCTTCAGCTCCACATAAGTCTGCAAATCCAACTTTGGGAGTTTTGCCTGAGGGAGCCTGTTCTTAAACACACAGGATCGCACCACATCGGCAGCTGGCAAATTGGAGATTTCACAGAGGCTTGCCAGCTGCCTTACTTCCTCATCATTCATTCTGAAACTGAACCTGGCTGTCCTTCTTTCTTCATTTGATATTTTTGGTCGTGCCATCTTATTTTGAAATGAACAAAGTGAGTTTTCATTTTCTGAGCGGAGCGAAGCAAGCGTTTCCGTCGGACGGAAACATGGCTTGCTTCGCAAAGCGACCCTACCTTCCCAATCCAAACTTTCGCTCCTTGACCACCTTCTCATTGAGGTCTTTATGGAGATCGTAGAGCCTACTTTTATCGATACAATTGACATTGGTTTCCAGTAGCTCTTTGGTCACTTTCTTTCCTGCTTCATCCCGGTCAAGGTATAGTTCCACTGTTTGAAAGCTCTTGAAATATGGCAAAGTCTCCTTGACATTTGAAAGGGAATTGAGTACTAGAAAACAAGTAGCCTTACCGGAAAACTTATTCATCTGGACAAAACTCATCAGATCAAATATTCCTTCGAAAACGGATAGTGTAGCAAAGTATTCGTTTTCTACATCTCCATAAATACTGATCCCCTGTCCAGAACAGCCTTTCCAATATTTATTTCTGATCGACCAGCCATTTGAATTTTCATTTCCTAGCCCAAAGTATCTTTTCCCATTCATGACAAAATATACCTCCTTGCAAAAGTGCTGAGCAATAAGTGGTGATATTTGCCTCGAAACCAAGTAATCCGAAATAGCCTTGTTGGTTCCAATGGGCTTGGTGTTGGTCACCTTTATTTTAGGCTCAATTTTGATATCCTCAAGAGTGGTTTGCTGTTGAAAAGAAAAAGATTCAAAGTAAAGGCCTTTCAGTTGGGTCAAAGCATCCTCAACAGAAAATGAAGGATTCAGCTTTAAGATCAGGTCAATGAGGGTTCCCCCTGAATTGTTGTCCCCATAATCAATCCATAGGTTCACTCTATGATCGACTTTAAATGAGGGTGTTTTTTCTTTTCTTATTGGGGAAAGGTAATAAGAGCACTGACCCAAGTTTCTTTTAGGATGGATTCCCAGGGCAGAAAGGTATTCATAAATGGGGATTTTATTGGCTTGCTTACAGTTCATGGTTTAAATCGTTTGATTGTTAAAAATGACAAAGGAGCCTACTTCCTTACTACATATTATGTAGATTGCTGTTTACCAAGGTATTAAGTGTAGTTTGCATACTTAAATTAGACTAACTTCACCCTTCTACACTTACTACATTTTTGACTTTGTAGTAAGTGTAGTGGGTTTAATTTATTTAAGGTCACTACCGTTAATCATCAGATATTCAGCTGGGTATATCTATTATAGTAATGTAGTAGGTGGATTTCTATATTTTATATGGTATCCCTTTACTGGATATGTTTTATTGTTGTAGCCTCTTTTTGACCCTTGTTCAAATCCAAGCCTTTTCAAGGCTTTTCCTATTTCTTCCCTACTCAATTTTAGGACGGATCCTTCAGCCTTATTCAAGTACTGCAGTATGTCAGAAGGGGTAAGGAAATCATCATCTTTATCTCCTGGGACTAGATGTTTCTGGACAAGTTCAAACTCCATTGTGATCGTGCTGTATTGGGCATTGGCTTCCTCATTCTCGGCTATTTCTTCAGCAGACATATTATAATCAAAGCCGTTTTTGAATAGGGAAAAGGCCTGTGACCAAACCAGATTGACATCTATTTCCTTTTTATAGTCCCAATTGATCCCTGTCAGGGTAAAGCAAAGCCATCTTACACTACCGGTATCATCAGTTAAGAATTCAGACTTGTTTGTGGATCCAATAATAGAGGCCCGCCTTGGCTCCATGGTGGGTTTTCTGTCATAGGGATGCCGGACTTTGATATAGGATCGGCTCATCAGGCTTTTTTGCGCATTGATTTCCTGCTTGTTTAAAGTTGATAGCTCATCCTGTATAATCAGAAAGTTTTGACAAAGTGCTATTAGGCTGTCCTTATCAATGGAAATGTTTTCAGTTTGGTACTCAGAAAGATCGGGAGGGGTTAGAAACCTAGTCAGGGTGGATTTTCCACTGTTTTGTTTATCCTGGACCAGGATCAAAGCTTGTTTATTAAAGTACTGATCATCCAGACTGCAAGCCACGCACCGCACCAACCATTTTTTGAACTGAACTTTGAACCTATCAGAATCCTGGACATGGATATAACTGGCCAACTTTTCTATATAGTCGCCATGTTCATGTTCTATCCAATCTTTTTCATGCTTTTCAAAATAAAGTTGTAAGGGGTTGACCTTCGGTATGTAATCAGAACTAAGAAATGAATTGATATCGGCAAGAGAGGTGTTATGTCCGGCAGCTTTTGCTTCAATCAGCAAAGTGTGAGGGTTAACCCTATAGTAGTTGTCTTTTTCTTTCTCACTAGCAAAGACCTCATAGACTACCACATTATTGATAAAGTCATATTTGCTCATTAAATAGCGGATCATCTTAACCATCGGGTAATTGGAATTATCATCCAACTTTTTGAAAGGACTTCTTTTCTGCATGGTTCTACATCTAATGATTTGAAAATGAATGCAGAAACAGTATCTTTATAGTGTCAAACAGGAATACTATTTCCACAAAATACCAAGCGGATTTCTTCGGATTTCCGCTTTATTTTTTTCTGGTATATAGAAATGCTTCCCTTTTGATTTCAGACTCTGATTGGTGGGAGTTTTGAAGAAGCCAAGCATCGATTTTTTTGCGTTCAAAAAATAATACCTTTCCATTGGGTTTGGAATAGGGGATCTTTCCTTCGTGTACGAGCTTATAGATAAAGGACTTTTTGAATCCTGTATATTCACATAGCTCTTCTACATTCAAGATGTCTTTCAGACCAAAAATGAATTTCTCAATACGATTAAGTTTGCTTAAGATTAATTCGTTTTCCATTGCTGTCATTTGTTTTGTTCTATGCAGCAAAAGAATGTAAAGTATATCATCGAAATTTTCTAGGGTTAAGGTACATTAACCTTTTACCCTAACATATAAACCTATTTATTGAAAATTGCGTCCAAATCCTCTTTGCGTTTAGGTCCATTTAATGATTTAGATTTGGAGGATCTTATGGAATCTTCAGTGGGTTGCTTTTTATTCCGATCATGATAGAAGATTTGGAGGTAACCATCTAAATCCAGTCCGTTAATATTTTCCTTTAAACAATCAAAGAAGTAATGAGTTTGAATATTGTCCATTTTCATTTTGAATAGGGGCTTATCTGGATAATATCCTTCCTTAAAAATTCGTATGAATTTTTTACGATTACTTATTCTTAAAGAATCATCTAAATATTCCAAAAAACCAAAACTGATAAGGCCATCAAAAATGCTTCCTAATGATTCATCATCAATTTGAGTCTTAAATTCATAATTTCTTTTGACCACAGCATCCCTTAGAAATGGAATGTATCTACTTTCAAAATCGGATTTCCAAGTTAAATTAAGAAATGCCACCCCAGATATAAATAAAGAAATAAACAGTGAATAAAGTAAAATACTATTGGACATTGTTTCTGTGGACGGGGTTGAAAAAACTACATATATACTCAGCACCATGGGTGGCCAAAAAACAGAATAAAAAAATAACCTTGGCTTTTCCACTTTCTTCTTAAGGCCAACTATCTTTCCATCAAACATATAAGCGGCATACCAAGCGGGATATCTCCGAATCAATTTCCATGTATAAAAAAACAAAATGGAAGTCATACCCAGTCCAGTAGTCCAGACGAAATAGTCGAACCTGAAGTAGATAAATAAGGAGGTATAAACTATAACTGCGACATAAATTAATGTAGCTCTTAAAAGAATTTTACTTTTTGATTTCATCGTTGTTAAAGTTTTAAATCCAAGTCAAGATTAGGGATGATGTGGGCAGACTCTCTCATTTTCTCATCCACGATTTTCGCATAAATAGCTGTAGTCTTAATTTCCTTATGACCTAATCGCTTCTGGACGGTGTATAAGTCAGCGCCATTTTCCAATAAAAGTACGGCATTGGTATGCCTGGCACTGTGAAAGGTAATGTGCTTGAATACCCCAGCTCGGTTGCACCACCTTACAATTTCATTATTATAAACGGCACTGTATTTAAGACCGTAAAAGACCCTGTCTTTGGGCGATTGACGTTCTCCGAGTAAATCCCTTGCCTGTTTAGAAATATAAAGATATTCCACACCATCTGTTTTCTTTTGTCGAAAGTTAACCCTGAAGGTATTGTCATCCTCGTCCCGAACCTCTGACCAAGTAAGGCTATTGATATCAGACCACCTAAGTCCTGTTAAACAAGAAAACAAAAAGGCTTTTTTCAGAACCTTGTACTTACACTGGGTATTGGTGAGTGCCTGTAGTTCAGAAAATGTTAAATACTCCCGTTGGCTCTCTGCCTGTTCAAAAGATTTGACCCTAGCAGCGTAATTGATATTTAAATATCCTTCATCAAAGGCACTTCTTAAGCAAGCTTTGAATTTATTAAAGTAGGAGTACTTGGAATTCATGGAGAGGGGGAGATCACTTTTGGTACGGGCTTTCTCCTCAAAGTACCTTCGGACACTTTTGGTAAAACTATCATCGACCTCATCAAAAAGAAAATTAGGACTAACACAGTTTTTCAGATGAACAAAGGTGGAAGTCCATACCCCATAGTTTTTCTCTGAATGGGCTTTTTCCTCCATTTTCTCCTTAAAAAAATCCAGAAAAGGCCGCTTGGATTTGCTAATGTTTTTTACATCAAACTTTCCTTGAATATAGTCACTTTGCCGGATAGCCAGGATGCTTTCCGCCAACTGGAGGTTTTCCTTGTTCTCTTTCTTTTCACTGGCATTCTTTGGCTTTTGGTGAAGGTAAATTTTCAAGAACTCAAAATCCCTCAAATGGATTCTTTTTCCCTTCTCATCTGTGGTAGAGCCTTTATAGTACTCTAAATAAAGACTCTGCTTTCCGTTCTGTAATTTTTTCTTTTTTAAAGATATCTTCATGGTACGGAGATGGTTTAAAAGTTGAACATTTGTACAACCATTTTATTTAAGGTTGTACAAATGTTGTAACCAATGTACTAACAAAGAAAATTAAAGTCAAACGAAAAACAGGTAAATAACTGATTTACAGACCAAAGTAAAGCATTGAAAAATAAAAGAAAGTAAATTTATTTCCCGATACAAAACTTCGAAAATATATTCGCCAGCAAATCATCCGTGGTGATCTCCCCGGTGATCTCTCCCAGGAAATGAAGGGACCTGCGGATATCCATGGCCAGGAAGTCATTGGTGATTTCATTGTCAATACCGCTCAGGACATCCAGCAAGGATTCCCGGGTTTTGACCAATGAATCGTAATGGCGGATATTGGTCACCACGGTGTTTCCGGTCTTGAACTTGTCCAGGTTCACCAGCTCCAAGATCTTGTCGCGAAGTACATCCAGGTGTTCTTTCTGTCCTGCAGAAATAAAAATGGTATCGGGATGTTTTTCTTTTAACTCATTGATAAACTGTTGGTTAGTTTTATCTATCTTA
Organism: Echinicola sediminis; assembly: GCF_054777495.1. Taxonomy (NCBI): domain Bacteria; kingdom Pseudomonadati; phylum Bacteroidota; class Cytophagia; order Cytophagales; family Cyclobacteriaceae; genus Echinicola; species Echinicola sediminis. The sequence goes on from NZ_BAAHAP010000088.1 coordinate 6,288, forward strand.
TTGGCTACTTTAACAAAGGGCACGCCCAGGTTTTCGAGTTTGTTGATGTCCCTGTTGATCTCTACCATATCGGTATCGGACAGGTCAAAGAGGTAGAGGATCAGAGATGCGGTCTTCATCTTTTCCTGCGTGCGGGATACCCCGATCTTCTCAATGGTGTCAGTAGTTTCCCGCAGGCCTGCCGTGTCAATAAAGCGGAAGATCACTCCGCCGATGTTGATTTCATCCTCGATAAAGTCCCGCGTGGTACCGGCAATGTCGGAAACGATGGCCTTCTCTTCATTGAGCAGGGCGTTGAGCAGGGTAGACTTTCCCGCATTGGGTTTGCCCGCAATGACGGTGGGTACCCCGTTTTTGATCACATTGCCAAGGTCAAAACTGGAGATCAGCTGTTCGACCACTCTCAGCAGTTTCTCCACCAATGTCTGCAGGTCGGTTCGGCTGGCAAACTCCACATCTTCTTCCACAAAGTCAAGCTCCAGCTCGATCATGGAGGCAAAGTGGATCAGTTGGTCCCGCAGCACTTTGATTTCATGGCTAAAGCCCCCGCGCATCTGGTGCAGGGCAGCTTGGTGGGAAGCCTCGGAATCGGAATGGATAAGGTCTGCCACGGCTTCGGCCTGGGCCAGGTCAAACTGACCGTTAAGAAAGGCCCTTTGGGTAAATTCCCCCGGTTTGGCAGGCCGGGCACCCTTTCGGATCAACAGTTTGATCACCTGGTTGATGATATAGGAAGAGCCGTGCGTGGAGATCTCCACCACATTTTCCTTGGTAAAGGACTTTGGGGCGATAAAGAGCGAGACCAATACCTCGTCGATGATCTTATCCCCATCCCGGATGGTACCAAAATGTATGGTATGGGAGGCCTGTTTTTCCAGGTCCTTGCCACCAAAGACTTCATTGGTGAGTTTGATGGCCTCTTTGCCGGACAACCTGATCACGGCAATAGCTCCTACACCCTGCGGTGTGGCCAATGCTACTATAGTATCTTCTTTTTCGCTGATTGAAAAAGCCATTGTTTGAAATTTAGATGCCAGAATTGAGCCGCAAGATACAAGATGGGCTTGGAATAACCGGAAACTAGACCTTGATATTGGGATAGTATTGAGTAAATAGTCTTGAATATTTAGTAGGGAGTATTGAGACTCAAGACTCACTACTCCAGACTCAATACTAATTACTTCCTGTAAACCGCTCAACTGTGCTTCCCAGATCCTTGAGGAAAGCATCGGGTGCTCTATAGCCCGGCAGTTGGGTGATGTTTTCCATTGCTGCATCGATGATCACAAAGTTGGGATAGGAACTCACCCGCATGGCCCTGGCCATACTGGCTTCGGTGTATTCCTGTCCTTTGAACTCGAACTTCTTTTCGCTGTTCTCCGCGTCCATTTTCACGGCGTAAAAATTCTTGTTGATATACTCGATGACACTGGCATCGGTAAAGGTTTCCTTGTCCATCTTTTTGCACCAGCCACACCAGTCGGTGTACACGTCCACGATGATCATCTTGGGATTTTTCTCGTTCAGCGCAATGGCATCTTCAAAGCTGTGCCATTTTATGCTTTTCTTTTCCTGAGCAAAGCTCAGCGTTCCTAAAAGAAGGAAAGTGCTTACAAGGAGGATTCTTTTCATCATTTTTTGATTTCAATGTTAATTGACCGGTTCTGGTTTTATGATTATCCGCAATTGCGCCAGTAGACAAAATCATCAACAAGTTGTCCACGAATTATCACGAATTATTTTTGTGTGCTTTATTGTAACATCTGAAATTTGTATACCAAATTTTCTTTGTGGCAAGAAAGCGTATAATGAGATCTGGTTTTATGTCTTTACGGGAAAACAAGCGAAAGGGTTAATAGGTTTCTTTGGGGGCCGGCCCCGTGCTGCTCTTGGTAAAGGGGAGGTGCTTTCGGTGCTGCAGCACGCTGACAAAGAAAAAGAAGCCTGCCACCGAGGCCATGGCTCCGGCGATGGAGCTGTTGAGGAAATAAGCCAAGTAATAGCCAAAGAAAGCAATGCCTATGCCCAACAAGGTACTTAAGAGCATGAGTTTTTTCAGGGACTTTGTCCACAAATAAGCCGTGGCCGGGGGGACCACCAGCAAGGCCACCACCAGAATGGCGCCTACAGCCTCAAAGGAAGTGACGGTGGTATAGCTGACCATTCCCATTAATCCATAGTTGACCCCTGCAGTCGAAATGCCAATGGTAGCGGCAAATTCAGGGTCAAAGGTACTTAGTTTTAACTCTTTGAAATACAGAAATATAAAGGAGCTTGATAAAAGTAAATTTATACCGGACAGGTACAGTGTTCTTGGTCCCATGATCTGCCCATCTCCGGTAATCCACAGGTCAATGGGCACATAGGCAATTTCACCGTAAAGCACACAGTCCTGGTCAAGGTCGATTTGATTGGCCAGAAATGTGATCATGATAATGCCTATGGCGAATAAGGAGGTAAAGGTGATGCCAATGGAGGCGTCGGATTGCAACTTGACTTTTTGGGTAAGGTATTCTATAAATACAGTAGCTATCAGACCTACCAATCCGGCTCCGATGACCATGGTCAGTCCTTGGCGGCTCCCGGAGATCAAAAAAGCAATGACGATTCCAGGCAGTACGGCATGGGAAATGGCGTCGCCCGTCATGGCCATTTTCCGCAGCATCAGAAATGTTCCCAGTAGGCCACAGCTAATGGCTATCATGGATCCGGTCAGGATAATGGTGAAAGCGTTCGGGTCAAAACTCATGATTTATCTTGGTCTCTTGGTATAATGGAATGATGGGGGTCTTCTTCCGGAAAGTTGAGGTTTTTGTCCAGTTGTCTTTCCAGTTCCGGCGTGATGATGTGTTCCAGTTTTTCGGCACTGTCATGCACATGGTCCGGGGCAATATTCATGTACTCGGTCATGTATAATTCCCATAGACGGTGCAGCCGGACGATGCGCTTAGCTTCTTTCAATCCACTTTCGGTAAGGGTTATATTGTTCTGGTTGTCAGTTATATAATCGCTTTTAATTAATCTTTTGATAGAGTAATTGGTGATGAATTGTCTTCCTGGGAAACTTTCAAAAATGCTTTTGGCGGGTAAGCTGTTTTGTCCTTTTTCCCTGGCGGCATAAAGTGCTTTAAGAATATGGTCTGTATGGATTTTTCGTTGATAATTTCGTTTGGCGATCCACTTGGTCAGTATGCCTTTTTTACCGGAAAAGAAAAAGGAAAGAAAGGCAATAAAGGAAAGTACCACGACCACCCAAGGGCCGGTGGGCATATGGGGAAGGGCAAAGGAAATATAGGCACCCACTATACCTGAAACCAAGGAAAAGAGGACGGCCAAGAGCAGCATTTTACTCAAACGGTCGGTCCAGAACTTGGCAGCGGAGGCCGGGGTGATCAGCAATGCTGCCATCAGCACCACGCCGATGGCCTGGATGCCTGTTACTACAGCCAGCACCATCAGGGAGTTGAAAAGGAACTCCAGCCGTTTGACCGGAAGTCCGACACTCTGGGCAAAGGAACGGTTGAACACCATTAACTGAAATTCTTTATAAAATACCAGGATGACCAAGATAATGGCCGTGGCCAGTACCCCATAGACCCATAGGTCCTGACGGACGATGGAAACCGCACTGCCGAATATAAAATGGTCCAGTCCGGAGAGGGAAGCATTGCCGGTTTGCTGCAGTTGGGTCATCATGACAATGCCCACCCCGAAAAAGATGGAAAGCACCGCGGCGATGACCGTGTCTTCTTTTAGTTTGGTGTAATGAGAAATCCAGTCTATCACGTAAGTGGACAGGGCGCCGGTCAGAAATGCTCCGCCCACGATCCAGTAGGGGTTTTTATCTCCCGATAGCATAAAGGCCAGGCAGATTCCCGGCAATACCGCATGGGAAATGGCATCGCCTACCAGGGCCTTTTTGTCCAAAAAGGTGAAGGTCCCTACCATGGCGGCGCTGATGGACAAGAGGGAAATCCCGATGACCACCATATTGACATTTGGATCCTGAAACGAAAAGAAATAAATGAGTTCTTCCATATCAGTTTTTTAGCGGATTGAAATCACTTTTCTTGATTACCTCGCCGATATCGGTCAGTGTGGATAACTTGCCTCCATAGGTCTTGGTGAGCAGTTCCTCGGTCAAGACCTTTTCGGTGGGACCGGAGGCAACCAAGTGCATGTTGAGCATGATGAGCCAATCGAAATATTTTCCGGCCGAGTAGATATCATGATGGACTACGATGACCGTTTTTCCACTGGCCGTCATTTCGGCGAACAAATTCACCAGGGCTTTTTCGGTGCTCATGTCTACCCCTGCAAAGGGCTCGTCCATAAAATAGATGTCCGCCTGCTGGGCCAGGGCCCTGGCGATAAATACCCGCTGCTGTTGACCGCCGGACAATTCGCTGATCTGTCTGTGGGCAAAGGCTTTCATATTGACCTTTTCCAGGCAGTCCATGGCCAGGGCCTTTTCTTTTTTACCGGGTCTTTTGAACAAGCCCAAGTGATGGTAAGTGCCCATCATCACAATGTCCAAAGCGGATGCGGGAAAGTCCCAGTCTACGGATTCACGCTGTGGAACATAACTTACCCGGTTTCTAACTTGGTTTAACTCTTGGTCAAAAATCCTGGCGTAGCCGCTGTTGGCTTCCACCAGACCCATGATGGCCTTGATCAGGGTGGATTTCCCTGCCCCGTTTGGCCCTAGGATGCCGATCAGCGCTCCTTGGGGCAAAGTCAAGTCGATGTTCCAGAGCACAGGGTTCTGCCCATAGCTCACCATGAGGTCATGTACTTCAACTACCGGATTGTCTACTTGTTGTATCATTGTGGTTAAAGATGTCTGTTACGGTTGTTTCCATGTTGGACATGGAGCGGTTAATGGTTTATTGTTGAGTGGCTTATTGCAGGTTTTGGACGATTTCATCTACATTGGTCCGGACCATGCCGGGGTAAGTGCCTGCCGGTCCACCTGCTTCGCCAAGGCTGTCGGTATAAAGCGGGCCGGCCAGTTTGACCAAATGTCCCTTTCTTTTACAGCCTTCAACCACTGCTTTAATGGCTTTGGGTGAAATGGACTGTTCGACAAATATGGCCTTGATGTCTTGCTCTATGATAAAGCTGACCAATTTGGAAACATCATTCAGTCCGGGTTCGCTGAGGGTGGACAGTCCCTGCAGTCCCCTGACCTCTATTTGATAGGCCTTCCCAAAGTAAGAAAAGGCGTCATGTGCTGTAATCAATACCTGTCCCTTATCGGTGATGTTTTGAATTTTCTCTAAGGTATATTGGTGTAAATCATCCAGTTCCTTGCTGTAGGCTGCCCAGTTTTGTTCTATATATCCTTTCCATTCAGGCTTTCTTCTGATGATTTCATTTTTCAGGTTTTTCATGGCCTTCTTCCATAGGTGCACGTCGAACCAGATATGGGGATCCACGGTATTATCGTATTCGGGGCTTGCGATCAATAGGGTGGGAGGGAGCATTTCCCCTACATCTATGACCGGGTGGGTCTGGCTGAATTTGTCCAGTACTTCCACCATTTTTCCTTCCAGGTGCAGCCCATGGTATACCACTAGGTCTGCATCGAATAATAGATCGAGGTCTCGTTGGGAAGCTTTATAAAGGTGGGGATCCACACCAATGGCCATTATGGGCGTGACCACAGCGCTGTCCCCAACAATGGAGCGTACCGCGTCGGCCATGATATTGGTCGTGGCGGTGATACGGTATTTGCCATTGTCCTGGCCCTTGTCAAACTTGCAGGCCACTGTCCCCAAGAAGAGGAAAGAAAATAGAAAGACTGAATATAATCGCATTAGGCTTGCATGATTAGGATGTTTCCGGCGACGTCTTTGGACATAAAGAGCGTTTTCTTATTGTCCACGAGTATTTCGAGCGAACCGTCAAATTCTACCTTGTCCAGGATTTTTATCCTTGCCCCGATATAGGCGCCCACCTTGTCGAGGTAACGGAGGAATGCCGCGCTGCTGTCCTTGACTGCCACGATCTGTCCACCTTCATTGACCATAAGTTCATTGAGCGGCAGCCTGGGGCGCGCTTTGACATCCCCAAATTCATCAGGGATAGGATCGCCGTGGGGATCGTATTTGGGGTTGCCCAGAAAGTCGTCCAGGCGTTGGATAAGCAGGGGGGATTTGATATGCTCCAGCTCCTCCGCCACATCGTGTACCTCGTCCCAGCTGAACATTAACTTTTCCACCAGGAAAACCTCCCAGAGGCGGTGCTTGCGGATGATCTGAAGGGCAGACTTTTTACCTTCTTCCGTTATGGTGACCCCGTAGTATTTCCGGTAACTGATGACTTCTTTTTCGGCAAGTTTCCTCAGCATGTCACTGACGGAGGCAGGCTTTGTTTTCATCTCCTTGGAGAGGTCGTTGGTGGATACATTGTTCTTTCCACCTTCAGACAAATGGTAGATGGCCTTAAGGTAGTTCTCTTCCGCGTACGTTAATGTTGGCATTCGTTCCTATTTAGGTTTATGTCCCAAATATAATAGTTTAGATTATACTAAAAAAATATTTCAACAAAACCTAAAACACCTGTGGATAACTCAATTCGGTTTGTGATTAGTGTTTTAGGTTAGGCAAAATAAAATTTACGTTTATATCTAAAACAGGGTTTAACTAGCTATTTAATAAGTGTTTGTGAAGTTATCCACATAGGCCGATTTGTGATGGTTTCAGCAGGGCGCCGAGTTTCCTGAAAGACCGCTTCAGTTTACACATTCCAAAAATGTGGATAAGTTTTAGCCTGGATTGGGGCTTTTTCTTGGAAAAGAAAAGGGAGTAAAGAGATCAAAGTAGCTATCCTACCGCTGATGACATAGACTAGGATCCCGCTGAATTCGCGGATTTTAGTTGAAGGAATTTCATGGAGCAATCGTCAATGGACGTCTGCTTTATCAGCCGGAAAACTAGGAAAATGGCATGATTGGCATAGTTGGGGAAAGCTATATGGCAGTGAAGATAAAGAGCGCCCCAAAGGGGCAAATTACTACTAGCCTGGGGTGTCAGCCTCGGGCTAGTACAGCAGAGGATGGTCATGTTTTGGCCGGATAACTACCAATAGGGCAAATAACTTGCCGCCAAAACCAGTAGGTTTCAATGGAGAGTTTTACCCTAGATTCAAAGACTTGGAAAAAGTAGCGTACAATAGCTAAGGTATGAACCCGAGTTCGATTTAAAAGCAGTGAAATAGGATCGCTGTGTCCCCGAAAGTGATCGGGGCAGGCTATTGCGAACCCTTTTGTGCGTGGGATGGTGTGGGAGGAAAGGGTGTGGCAATCTACTTATTATGAGATTCCCACGGCTTCCTTCTCGCAATCCTACGCCAAGCCCTGTTTGGCTCCAGACAAGCTCGGAATGACGTCTTTGAAACTTGAACTGAGATTATGACATAAATTAGATGGAAATATGCATTAGCCTCTCTAATAAAGCCTAAGATTGCTAATGAATCATCCGGGTTAAAGTATCCTTCAAAACTCAACAATTAATGACTAAATAACCAAGCATGAACAGCGAAACAGGAAAATGGATCATTGGGATAGGACTGGGGCTGGTCTTTATCGGGATACTGGTGTACTTTTTTGCCGATAAACTGCATTGGCTGGGAAGGCTGCCCGGGGATATCCGGATCGAGAAAGGCAATTTCCGACTTTACTTTCCGATCACCACCATGATCCTAATCAGTATCCTCTTATCACTGATCATGAAACTGATCCAAATGTTGAGAGCCTAAAGAGAAAATAGAAGCGATCCTTAATTCTCATTATTTCTTAACTTAATTGTACGCCGCTATACCAGTGGTCTACTATTCTATGAAGTAGCCTGAAATGCAGCAAAATCACTATCAAAGAATCTGCGGTGATCCGCAAGCTCCCAGCCTACCGTCAAGGCAGGTTCGGGAAACACTTTGTGAATTATAAAGCTTCTGGCATAATTGCGTACAATCATACTCCTTAATGTTTATTTGCTTGATTTGGCCAAATTAAACCTTTTTGATTTTAAGTTTTATGTATATCCGCAAAGACACCAGTAGCTCTAAGTTAGCAAACCATCTCTCACAACTTGTCCGCCTTGGCGGAGAATGCACAGAAACCCACAGAAAAGGTTTTTTAATTCCGTGAAATTCTGTGGAATCTATGAGAAATAAATTTACTGGTGTAATTCCGGATAATCGTATTAGGTTTAACTGTGTATCCGCAATGTTGCACGTAACCAAATCTTATAATGTTTTTATTGTTTTTCTGTTCTTTTCCATTGATGAAAAGAACCAAAAATCTAGGCCATGGAGCATTCTTCAAATTGAGTGAATTGGTTTTCGATTACGATCAGTTTGTCTCAATTTGATTTTGTGCCATTTGCCGTAGGCTAAAAATGAGTGGATCTCGCTCGTCCACTTCCCGAGCTAACTCATTTTTTTAACGCCTCCATCAACTGTCCCAAAACCGAATGCTCCAAAGGCCTTTAGGAGGATTTCAGTTAAGTATTTTGTTTAATTTGTACTACGTGCAAAATTCCGGACAGTCAGATAAGTTTAATTCCGAATGCCCTCGGAGAAAAAATTCTTCTTCCACAACTGCCTGCCGACAAAGTTGACCGCATCCAAAATCTGATAGACATTGTGCGGTACGAAGGGAGATAAGGCCACTTGAAAATGGCCCTGCTTGTCCCTTTTGATATCCATTTCATACCTGGTTTTCAGTAACAGCAATTCCTTTGGAAAAAATATCTGCACATGGGTTGAGGTCATTTCAGAGGGCAAACCAAACCGTTTCTTTTTGCGGTGATAGTGCTGCTGCACCCATTTTTCTTGAAAGTTTTTCTCCTGAATGATCAGTTTGGAATCCTGCCACAACTTAGGACTGAACTGATGGATGACCTGTACATTGCCCTTGGTAAAGATGTAGTGGACCTGGTGATCCAATTCCATCTTTAGGGGTAAGTTGTTCCTGATGGAAAGAAATTTCCACAGGTTATCTATTTTTTTGACATCCATCTTCGGTTTATTTTGGGTTTATTCCACTAGTCTAAAATAATCTTCAGCAGTCACCTTAAAAGCCTGACGCTCTTTCTCGGAAACCAGTATGGGCTCCCATTGATTTTCGGTCTGCACCTCAAACACCACTCCCTCTCTGATATAAGGCAAGAGCTGCTTGACAAAGTTAATATGTTCGTGCCGATCACCAGAACGGAAAACCAGTTGGCCTACGCTGTTCGCCACCTTGTCATTCCATCGAATATGGATACGGTCGAGAAATTCCAGCATAGGTGAGGGTTCCACATAGAGATATGCCTTGTCTTTAATACGGTTTATAATAATAGAAAGGTTGATAAAAATCAAATTATTGTCTTTCAATCTTTTATCCAACCTGTAAATATCCAATTGGCTATTTTCGGGTTTTTCATGATCGTAATAAAATTGTCGGACATTTTTGAAATAAAGGCGGCTGGAAGCCGTAACGCGGCTATCCCTGTCTCCCCCAGAATTGTCCGCACGGTATTCGTTGAAAACTGATAGCAAGAGTACGATGGCCACAGATGCCAAGAGGAAGATTTTCATGATCTTGATCAATTCCGGGGTCAATATGGGGTCTTTTGCGGACATAAGCTTTCAGCGAGAAAAGTAATACTTCTTAAATTTTAAAACGCTTCACCATTTCAAAAGTTCATCCTACTTCGTACTTGATACTTTGTACTTTGTACTTTGTACTTGATACTGTCCTCATCGCATAAACGATCCCGCATTCATATCTATCGTGCTTCCCGTGGCATGGTCGGCCAGACCAGAGCAGAGCAATGCCACCATTGGGGCAATGTCTTTGGGCTCCGTAAGGCTTTCCAAGGCAATGTCATGAAGCGCATAATCCTCCCCATATTGGTCCATAAAGTCCCTGGCCATATCCGTCCGCACAAAGCCGGGCGCTAAAACAAAAGCCCTGATGCCTTCCTTGCCATAATACCGTGCTATGGACTTGGTAAATCCGATCAATGCAGATTTGGAGGCCGCATACGCCAAATAGTCCGGAGTATCCCCCCTAAAAGCTGCCCTGGAACTGATATTGATCAATCGGCCATGGTTGTGTGAGCGGGCATGATGGATAAACTCCTTGCTGATAATGGCCATGGCGTGGACATTGACAGTCATGGTTTCCAGCCACACTTCCAGCCACTCCTCGGTGGGCTTATCAGCTGACACGGATTGGGCGATGCCGGCATTGTTGATCACGGCATCTATTTTTCCGTACTTATCCACCAAGCTTGGTAGCCATCCCTTTACCTGATCCAGATTGGATAAATCACAGGTTACCACATGGGATTTATGGGGCAGGCTTTGCTGTAATTCCAAAGCTGCAGGCTGGTTTTTATGGCAATGGATCAATACTTCGGCACCAGAAGCCGAAAGTTGTGCCGCAATGGCCCTGCCGATACCCCTGGAAGCACCGGTCACCAGTATTCGCTGATTTTCTAGGGAAATTTTCATTGGAGGAGTTTGCTTTCTCTAAAAATACAGAAAGAAACTTCAAGCAACAATCTTCTACCCCATGAGCAAGATCGCCTCCCCTAAAACTGATAGCTTATCAACAGACTATTCCTGGTCACGGAGGAGCCTAATGCAATATAGGATGACATACCATTGCCCCGTTCATGTCTGAACTCTACCATCATTGTATCCTTTACTTTTAAGCCAAGCCCCAATAAAAATGCCTGCTCATACTTCCTTGGGCCGTTGAGGAGCTCATATTCCCTATAGCTGTAATGGTCATCGCCATTATATTTTTGAAGATTTTCCTGTATCTCGCTATTGGTCATGGACAGGGCAAAACCATTCGAAATGCCGATATTCCCAAATACTTTGATCCCTGACAGGGGATAGGTATACCGGATCAGGCTATTTAGTTTGAGATAGGAAAAACCAATGGCTATATCCGTTTTCGAGTGACCGGTCTCATTCTCAAAGTTTACCTGATGATCTGTAAAGGAATAAGCCGAATACATCAGCTCATTAAACAGGGACCATTTCCTTTGGTGAAGAGGAAAAATCGCCTCTAAATTAACACCAACCGTAGGATGATAATCCGTTTCAAAGCCAGCATCGACCAAATACGAAAAAGACTCCCTACTTGAAGTAAAACTAAGGTCGGTGGCGGTCATCCCAGTAAAAACACCCCATTTAAAAGTTGTTTTCTCTCTCTTTTTGCTGTAAGACCAATCTGCTTTAACACAGCTATAATATTTTCCAAAAAGCCTGGTAAGGCTGTTTTTATCATACCTTACATTCCTCAAATAAGAAGCAATGTCTTCACAATCTCCCAGATAAAAGCGAAGCTGCCCCAAATATTTTTTGTTGATTTTGATATTTCGATCCCCATAGGACTCAGAGACATATTTTTTATACTCCAACAGCTCCAATTTATCAGCTACGTGTATATAAAAGTTCACACTGCTTGTTCCACCATTATAGTAATAGAGTGATTTATCCCCCTTTACTATCATTTTTAAAAAAACCGATCTGCGCGTAGTATTGAGATTGTAAGCCGTATCCAATTCCGCGGTATAATGCGAATCTGTGCCTATATCAACCATTGCGCTCAAATAATGGGTATCTGCCACACCAAAGCTCTTGATATCTTCAGGAAAAAAGGGAATGGCTGCGTCTCCTGCCTTTTCGGCAAACATTATTTGTTCCGGATTGACTGCCCAATCCCTAAAATCTATCGTTCCCACTATGGTATCGCTGTCCGAAGTGACAATATATCCTGGTTTAAAATTCTCCTGGCCAAAGGAATAAAAATTCAGCAATAAAAATGCGAAGGTCAGAATTCTCTTCATCTCTAGATATGATTTAAAAGTTTAGTTGTTTTTTTGTACGCAAAACTATCATTTTTTCTTTCAATCATCCCAGTAAAAAATTGAAGTTTAAATTAATTGCAAAGTCTAAAAATCAGCGCCTATCAGCGGGATCTGCGGGAAACAGTTTGCAAGCCTGAAAGCTATTCATTTAGGTCCATCAAACTTTTGCAAAAAAACTTCAGGACCATGTCCTATTTCCTAATTCCCGTTTGTCAGAATAATAACTGAAACATCTAAACATTTATCAACATGAACATCACACACCATTTAACGATTAATGCTTCTTCAGCAACGGTTTACAACGCAGTGGCCAGCACAAAAGGAATCAAAGGATGGTGGTCTAAGCACTGCACGGTAGGGGAAAAAGAAGGGGAGAGTTCCCGATTAAAATTTGACAAACAAGGAAAAATTGTCGAGATGGGATTCACAACAATTACTTTGGTCCCTAACAAAAAAGTGGAATGGGAATGTACCGAAAATGCCAATCCAGCTTGGATAGGCACAAAAATCATCACTGAAATTTCAGAAAACCAGGGAAAATCCCAAGTAATCTTTTCCCATGCAGATTTTGATGAGAAATGGGAAGGCCAAGATCCCTTTGAAATGACCAAACAAGGCTGGGAGCATTTTGTTTCCAGTTTGGTTGCTTACTGTGAAAAAGGAAGCGGACAACCTTGGTAAGTATTACAGCTCCCAAAATTATTGTGTTTTTGGGAGCTTTTCTTTACAAATTGTGATCTGTTTTTGGATCATTTCACTTTCCACTGCTGAAGGCTTCAGGGTTATGGCCTGTTCAAAGTAAGGCAAGGCTTCCTCATACCTTTTTAGCTTCAATAAAAAGCTGCCCTGAGTAGCTGGCAGCAAATGATAATGGGACATTGCCTTTCTTTTTGATAATGCGTCCAGTTGCTCTAAAGAGGCTTCCAATCCCTCGATCCTACTTAAGATAATGGCAAGGTTGAGCTCTACCACCGGACTGGGCTTGATTTTCTCTAAGAGCTCATAGAGATGATAGATGCTTACCCAATCTGTATTTTCAAAACCGGAAGCCAAACAGTGTTCAGCAGCAATCTGTGCTTCAATATGATAGGCTGATAAATGCTCATCAGGGAAAGAGGAGGCCAAATACTGCATGCCCATGTTGATAAGTTCCCGATCCCATAAATCCCTGTTTTGGTCTTCAAAAAGAATAATGGCTCCATGAACGTCTATTCTGGCCTCAAACCTGGCAGTATGAAAACACATCAACGCCAGTAATGCACTCAACCTTTTATGATCACTGAAATGGTCTTTTAACAGTTTTGTTAGCCGAATGGCTTCCAGACAAAGACCTTTTTGAATTGGGATATCGCCCGATGAGGCATTATAACCTTCGTTAAACATCAGGTAAAGGGTAAGACTGACGGCCTGCAGACGACCATCCAATTCCCTGCCATGTGGAATATCGAATGGTGTAGAAGAACTTCTGATGGCCTCCTTGGCACGGTAAAGCCGCTTATTTATGGTGGATTCGGTGCTCAGTAAGGCTTTGGCCACTTCCTTTACGCCAAAACCGCAAAGGGTCTTTAGGGTAAGGGCTATCTGTGATTCGACGGATAGCGATGGATGGCAACAGGTAAAAATCATCCGCAGCTGATTGTCCTTGATTTCTTCCTCCAGAAAAACAGCCTTCTCTTCTACATTGGTCTGCTCCTGATAAATCAAGTCCGCTTGATGGTCTAATCGGATTTTTTGCCTTTTTAGCTCATTGAACGCCTTTCTTTTGGCCACCTGCATCAACCAGGCAGGGGGATTTTCAGGTGTTCCCTCTACCGCCCAATGTTCCAAGGCAGCTATCAGCGTTTCCTGCACTACGTCTTCGGCCAAGGCTATATGCTGGGTCCCAAAAAATCGGACCAAGCTGGCCAGTAGTTTTCCATATTCCTTCCGGAAAAGCTGCTCCACCAATTGTTTGCTTTCGGTGCTCAAGGTCTATTTCATTTTGGGAAAGGCTATGGGACGGACTTCAATCTTATAGAGCCCAAGGTGCGGAGAAGATAAAGCAATCCTATTGGCTTCTTCTTGATCCCTTGCCTGAATCAAAAAATAACCCGCTATGATCTCTTTGGACTCCAAAAAGGGCCCATCCGTAACAATAGCATCCTCTTTGGAGGTCAGCTGGGCACCATGATCTTCCAGTCTTTGTCCGCCCAAATACTGCTCGCCCAGTTCATTGACCCAGCTCTTATAGGCTTCCATTATTTCCTGTAACTCGTTTGGAGAAAGGTGGTTCATGCCATCTCCCTTCAAAATCATTAAGAATTCTTGCATCGCTTTTTATTTATGACAATCCAACTGTCGATTTTAGGACAACAATTTATGGATACTTTAGGCAATAATACCGTTAGCATCAAAACGTGTAAACTTGTTCCCGCTCCTGCCTGCCGAGGGTAGGAATCTCGCTGATTTACGCAGATGCTTATGATCTTAATGCACACAGGCTCTCTTTATCAGCTTTAGCAGCAAATCCTGATCAAAAAATTCCTTTACCCCATCTTTGGTGGATAAGTACGTCGATATGGCATGATCCGATAGTACATACCCCTCCCTTATTCCCTTGATGATGGTCAAAAGGTAATTTTCATGGGGTGCAGTATAGGGCTGATACAAATCCCTGCTGGTAAAAGTAAATACAGGTTCCCCATTTTCCTCGCCCAAGTGGAGCAGCAGGTTATACCAACCGGCATCTTCCAAAACCAGGCTTCCTCGATGGGCCACTGCTGTCAAATCTATTTCCGGCCGGTAAGAAAGGGCATTTTCCTGCCTCAGCACATCCAAAAATTGGGCTTTTCTGATGCGGTACATTCTGGCCAAGGTTGGCGCTTTAGCCTCCTTTTGCCTGTGGATAAAGGCTACGCCGCCACCGTTCCACACTTTTGCAGACTTGGCAAAATACATGGTATACGGTATTTCAAGGGCCTTTTCGGCAGTGGGAAGGGACTTATCCACACAGCCTGCATAGGTTTTTGCTGCCCCTACTGGTCTTCCTCCCTGCACATAGCAGAGCAACCGGCTTTTCAACAGGTTAGAACCATAACTGGCGTACCAAACGTAATCGCTATCTTGGTATGACATTTAATATTGTACGTTTATTGAAGAGGAGAATTTGGAGGCAGTTCCGTGTAAGTTTATACGATCACGGTAGATTGATAAGAACAAAGAGCCAAGAATAAAGAGAAAAGACCGTTTCTGTTTTGTAAAACTAAATTTGCGAAGTTTTTAGCTCCTAGATTTTTCACATTCACAGGAGCCTAATTCTCACATCATTCTCTATTCCGTTCTGCACTTCGTACTTCGTACTTCGTACCTTCTACTTCCCACTTCCTACGAAACATGTTGATCGATCAGTACCGGGTTGCC